>CBFGYQ010000217.1:0-4083 GCA_965652995.1 uncultured bacterium | reverse complement strand
CTAACGAGAAAAAAGGGATTGAAAAATTCTTTAAAGCAGCAAAAAAAAAATTGGTGCAGCTTTCGACGATTTCAGCAGCGTGTTTCGCACGGAAGAAAGCATGACGCGCTTGGAAAAAATAAAAAATAAACTACCGCTCATAAAGTTTGGAACTGCATTCATTCCCCATTTAGGATATTCTGGTAAAGCAGGTGTAAAAAAGGGATTGAATAAATATTTCAAAGAACAAAAATTGCACGATGTGTTTGAAGGAGATGGTGAATTGATCGGTTGCTTAGTACCTATTGGCTGGGCTTATTACGGCGATTTTCAGTCACCACCACAAGGTGGTGGACAAGTGATACCTGAGTGGTTAGAGCATATTGTAAACTATTATGATAATGATGTTTTTTACAAATGCAGCGTTGACAAAATAATACTGGAAGATAATGTTGCAAAGGGTGTAAAATTTAATCATCGTGGTACAGATTACGAAGTAAGATCGAAGTACGTGATTGCAGCTTGTGATGTAGAAACACTTTATGATAAAATGCTTCCACAAGGAATTTTGGATGAAAAGTTCAGGAAGAAATTGACAGAGGCGGAGATTTACAGCAGCTCCGTTACCATTTCTATTGCTTTGGATTGTCCTACCGAGTCCTTAGGTCTGGGCGAAGAGTTGATTCATATTTCGGGAGAGGATGATGCCCTTGATGACCATTCAGTGTGCGATCCCTACAGAAGTGAGATAACGATCCTGCCGCCATCATTAAGAGACAAAACACTTGCTCCGGAAGGCAATGGCACCCTTACGATTTTTATGCCTGCATACATGAGCTACAAAGATGGTTGGCTTACTACAAAAGATACAAATGGAAACTATGTGCGTAATGAAGATTATAAAAAATTAAAAAACGAAATAGCAGAAGTGTTGATAGATAGGGTGGAGAAGATGGTGATCCCTGAATTGCGTTCCCACATAGTTTTTTATGATGTGGCTACTCCTATTACGCATTGGCGATATACCGGTAATAAAAACGGCACTATGATGGGTGCTAAGCCGGGTAAAGACAATATGCAAAACAAGATTGCTCATTACCATACACCGGTAAAGAATTTGTTGCTTGGAGGTCACTGGGCAGAGTTGGGTGGCGGCGTTCCTATTGCAGTAAAAGCCGGTACTAATGCTGCTTTACTGATAATGCAGAAAGAAAGTTCTAAAGCATTTAAGTTATTGGCACATTATATGGATGGAAAGATTACTGCTAATGATTTTGCTAAGGCTAGCGTTTTTAAACCTTATGATAATTCTTGGGTGCGAAAATTAACGCCAGCAGAAAAGGCAGCAATGAGAGATGAAAAAGTAAATGAAGTGTAGCTAATTATTTTCTTCTTCATTTTCATTTTCTAAACTCTTAGCGCGTTTTCTTGTACTGCTACGTAGTTTGATTTTTACTTTTCCATCTTCCCCATCTACAGCTTGCAGTCGCAATACAATACCTTTCATACTTCTTATTGCACGAAGGCTATCATTTTCGATATCGGCATCTTTCTTTGGGTTTCTTAGCGGCAGATCAATGAAAATATTTGTACCTCCATTCAACCCATACACACCTTCAATAGCCATAGTGAAAGCACTTGACTCAATTCGCATCGGATTGATCTTTATTGAATTTCCTTGAAGTTCAAATTCGTTTTTGATGTCTCTAAATGTAACGTGCGACATATTTCTATTTCTGAAAAGGAACTTGCCTATTTTTTCAAATGGTTCAAATTCATTCAGCTCTCCATCCTTAAAAATAAAATCAACCTTCCCAAACATAGAGCCACCAACCACTTCTCCATCATCAGATATTTGAGTCTTTGCATTTACATTGGCAAATAGATGGCCTTTTATGTTTTCAGACAGTATAGCTGTTTGTCCGAAATTGTTGAACTCACTGAAGAATTTTTTTACGTTCACATTGTCTATAGAGGCTTTCATCGCCACATCATTTATTTTACCTCTTTGGTCTATATCCGCATCTATTTTTAAAACCCCATCGGAATTATGAACTTTTGCATTTTTTAATGAAATACCTGTTTGGTCCATTTGCATCAGTGCTGTAATATCTCTTGCTGTGAATTTTTTATAAGTCAGTTTATCTACAGCCAATTTCATGTTCACAATGCTTTTGTCCAATACTTCATCAAGTTGTGCAGACACTTGATTGGCGGCAGCATTGCTTTTTGCTTTGGTTGTAGTTTGCTTACGTTTTCTTGGTGATAATAGCGACTGGAATTCATTGAGATTTATTAACGGGCTACGAATACTCCAATCCAAAACTATTTTTTCAGGAGCGGTGTAGTATAGGTTTAGAAAATTCAAAATTGTACCGTCTACATACAAAACGCTACTCTTGCTTTGCAGTTTTGTTTTTCGTACTAGTAGGTCGCTTCCTGTAAAAAACAAGGTAACATCACTATTATTAAAAGATAAATTCCGCGGCAAGTAATCAAAGCTCAAGTCACGTATTCCAATATATCCTTTTAGAAAAGGTGGCATTGGGTCATTAGGACTAAGACCTACTTTGAAGGTTAAGTCCATATTTGCATTGCCTGCTTTAAATGCTACTGCTTCACTACTAACAGCTTCATTTAGTTTATCAAGTTTGAAGGAGGAGGTTACGTTCCCTGTTAGAATGGGTTGTATGAGATTTTCGATCATTACAGAATCGGCTCTGAAAGGGATGCCGGAGTAATTGCCTACAAATACAGGAACACTTACGAGCGAGTTTTTATCGTTTGTACCCAACCCCGGTATTTTAGAATTGATAAAGTAACCTGTAAAACTACAGTTTGTAATATCCCCACCTGGAGTGGTGAATACATTGTTTTTTACGACCCAATTTACCCTTACTATTGGCGTGTCTCTAAACTTAATTCGTCCATCAATAAAAGTGTAGAGATCAACAGGGTTTTTCACATCCATCAAGTTTAGTTTTTGCTGAATGTTAGGTGAGGTTAAGGCAACAGCATTCTTGTATTGTATTTGCTTTGCTACAAATTTTAATGAGAATTGCGGTGGAGAATTATTGAACATGAATTTCCCCAAAAACTCCACCTCATCTTCATCAAGTAGTATGTTTTGTGCAGGTATGGTAAGTGTTTTCAGCTCATCATCAAAGTGCAATTCAAGGTTCGCTCTCATTCGTTTATTCTTCAGAAAACTTCCCTTTTCTTCATTGAATGTAAAGTCTTTGAAAACCAAATCTTCTTCAGTTTTGGCTATCCAGCCAGTATCGTTATACTTCGCAGTAGCTGTGAAGCTTTTAAAATCCAGCTGGAACATTTTTTTCTTTGTTCGGTTATCTAAAGCAAATACTACATCTGTAAAGCTTACACGGTTTATTTCCGGCTCTTTGTTTTTTCTTTTCTTCTGAGGTGTATCTTTTCTATCAAAAACGCTTGCATTCGTATACCCGCTACTATCTATGTAGATGTAAATAGAAGCGTCAGAGATGTTTACGTTTTTTATTTTTGGTTTTTTCTTCAATAACGACAGTACATCCAGCGATACATAAATGTTTTTAGCGTTTAGCAAGTCGTGTCTATGCGTATTCCAAAGACTGTCGCGCAATGTTACATTTACCAATGCCACAGATATTCCTGGGAAACCCTTTAGTATCGCCAGGTCCATATCTTTTACATATAGCTCTCCACTGATGTTTTCATTTAATTGTGTAGTGATATTATTTAATAAGGATTTTTTATTAGAATTAATATACGCAGCTAATATTAGCCAAGCAATGACGATGAGGAGTATAAAAGAACTGAAAATGATAAGAGGGATCTTTACCCATTTATTCATTTTCTTGAATCCTTCTAAAGAGAAATGCATACATGAATATAATTAGTTTCTCGCAGTTGGGGATGTTGCAAATGGTTAAAATAACACGTGGAATGCTTTTTATATAATAACTAAAACGAAAAGCCATAGCATGTCAAATCTATTGAAGATCATCAGTATTACCCTTCTGCTTTCTTCTCCTATTTTTAGTACCGCACAAATAAAATTTCTAAACTTCCTAAATGAAGATATAGATACGAATTACATCAGTGATA
>CBFGYQ010000216.1:0-4089 GCA_965652995.1 uncultured bacterium | reverse complement strand
ATGCTGGCATTCACATCCAACAAGCCATCTACGGTAACAGTAAGCTCATCGGAAACCGGGTTAGGATATGCACTGACAACGAATCCGTCTGACTTCACAGTAGCAGTTACGGTTTGTGAATAAGAAATTGTTCCGTTAGCTTCCTTCATTAGAAGACGATAGTAATTGATGCCTTTGTGCGGACTATTATCCGGATAACTGTATCTGTTTGCTTGTCCTTTTGCATTAATGGAGGCGATAGTCTCGAACTCTTTACCATCAGCACTTCTTTGCAATTCAAATTTATCTGTGATCTCTTCAGACAAGGTATTCCAGTCGATTCTGTTGGATGCACCCGTGTTTGTAGCAGAGATATTTTCGAGTTTTATGGCAAGAGGGTTCACAATAACTCGCATGCAAATATCTCCTACATCACCACTATTCCCATCAACAAATAAATAGTAAGTAGTGTTCGCTACAAGAGGAGCCGTTTGGAAGAGAGTGTACGAGCCAGCTGTCGCGGGATATGGATTGCTCTGACAAGTGGTGCCAATACCGCCGGCATTTGTGAGCGCGAGTACTCCAGGGCAAGTTCCAGTTGCAGTATAGGTAGTAAGCCACGCGCTAAGAGGATCCGTACTGGTGGTTGGGACAGTTACTTCGATATAAAGAGCTTGACTAACTGTTGGGGTGAATTGATACCAAACAGTATTGTTATTGGTGCTACAAGGATTAGTTGCTGGGTCATCAGAGCCTGTTGTTGCACCAACAGTATTCGTGCAGCTAGGGAATGGGCTATCAATTATAAGTACTGTTGCTCCACATATAGTGTCATTCGGCGGCGGCGGTGGTGGTGTAGCTACACATATAGTAAAATTGGAGGTTTGTCCGGCTATGGCATCCCAGCTTGCAACTCGTATGTAGTACGTATTGTTTACTGTTAGGCCTGTTAGGGTTGCTGTTTCAGGATCACTACATAAAAGTTCGTTAGCAACTGTACCGCAAGCATCTAAAACTTGAAAAGCGAAGTCTGCAGTTGATCCTGAGACATAGGTTAAGTTGATCGAATGTGTAGTGTTTGTGGCTACAAAAGAATACCAAACGTCATCATCAAAAGTTCCACAAGCAGCCGCTGGTCCCGTAGATGCTGTTGCCCCAATAAGTGTTCCAGAAGTAGGCGTGGTGCATGAAGTAGATGCATCGGACGTTAGTAAAGTAGCGTTGGCACAGTCGTCATTTGCCGGTGGTGCAAGTGTTGTAAACTCAATTGTGTCGCAACCTGTAGCATTCCCACTCAGATTTTTTGCTAATACATGCAAGTAATATGTTGTTCCTGTAGCAAGGGTTACAGGTAATGTTGTTGTGGTTTGATTGCCGACAAATGGTGGAGGGTATGTTGTCCCAAAATACACATCATAGTCGGTAGCTCCACCTCCACCACTAGCCCATGAAAGTTGAGTAGTAGTTACGGGGTCTACATTCGAAGCATTGTCTGCTGGTACAAAAGCCGTAGCGCAATTGGGTGGTTGAGGAATGTAGTATTGTGGTTCTATTGAAAATCTGAAGTAATTGTTTGGAATTGAAAAGTCTGTCCATGAGGTACCACCCGTAGGGCTTGTGTAATAAAATGTGTTTGGTCTTATTGAATATTCATTTTGAAAACCAAAACTAACATTGGTCGTCCCTGTTTGTTTTACTCCAACGAAATAATCTCCGATAACGCCGATGTTAGGTACAGGTATAAATGCAGTACCCGAAACAGACGTAAAAGACGTTGATGTCCAAAGATTAGTGCCAGGTGCACCAGCTGTTCCAGAAGCATCCCAAATACCGATTTGATACGGTTGCCCTCCACTAAAAAAATCGACTTTTATTTCATTGATTTGAGCAACTGCTGAAGTATTGAACTTAGCCACGAAATCGCCGGTTGCACCAGTAAATCCGATACCACCGGGACTAGGCGCAGTACCTTCTTTATAGGTTGTCAGGTTTTGTGTTACTTCCTGCGTAATTGTCTTAGCATTGTTGGTACTTATGTCGTCTGTAGGTACGGAAACTGTAACAGTATTTGTACCTAATGTTGTTGCAGTAAAAGGAAGAAAGCTAACTATTTGAAAGGCTCCGGGTGCCAGAGAAGGAATCACTTGTACATCATTGAATACATTAGCCCCTGTAATACCCAATGTTACGTTTAAGTTAGTAAGTGTTCCGGTTCCTTCATTAATCACCTTTGCCTGGATCACATGGTTGTCACCATACGTTAAAGGCAATTTCCCAAGAGTGTATAGATTAGTCACTTTTACATCATCAATTATATGCGCAAAACGCACAGCATTTCTAAATGCAGAGGCTGTGAGAGAGGTAGATGCCGATAAAGCAACAGTACCGTTGTACCTTCTAGTTGTTAAAGCAGAAACCCCTAAAGTGCTGTTGCCTCTTGAACATTTATAAACATAACCTGTATGCGCAATATTGTCCGTGCGTTCTATTAAAACCTGCAAATTATTGCCGGTATTCCTTACAAAAGGTGTAGTTAGCGCTATATCTGTAAAGCCTGTGTCTGCTGCGTGAACAGAACCACTGAACACTAAGGTATAGCCTGTAGTTGTATAAGTACCACTTGAGAATGTTGTAGTTGTTAGAGGTACCTCTTTCATCCAAATATTGATGTTGGTAAAAGTAGGCGCGGCTGCAGGAGTGTTTACATTGATGCCAATAATATTGATCGCCGTAGCAGCCGTTGTGAAATTAGCCGCACCAATCTCTGTTTCGGTATAAATGTTTTCGTTAGCAGAATACGTGCCTGTGCCGAAAGCAGCATTCCCGCTTGTTCCTATCTCTACAAGATCAACAATCTGTGCTCTAACAGTGTTGCCAAATAAAATACTTACTAATAATGGAATGACGAGGAGTAATTTTTTAGTCATAAATTATAGATTTTGTGATAAACGAATAAACTAGAATAGAAAAACAAATTGATAGCAAGGCGCATTGTTGGTCTCTGATTTTGATTTTAAATGAAAAAAAATCCTTGTGTTTTCTACAAGATATGGTTTCAATTTATAATTTCAAATAAGCAAGACAATCATTTTTTCTCAAAAGTTGTTTTTTTCATAGACGTTAGAATAGGTCGTTTTGTTAGGTTTCTTTTTTCAATCAAAAAGCTATCTTTGCGAAGAATTTTTGATACCAATGTCTACTAAAATAAAACCTACAGGAAAACAAAAAAGCACATTGATGCTTCATTTTGTGGTATTTCTAATAGCAACTGCAGTTATGTTTTTTATACATCACAAACAAGGTGAAAAAGAATGGGCTTATCCTTGGCATGCATGGATCATTGCTGCTTGGGGGCTTTCTCTTATTGGTCACTACTGTTCTGTATACTTCAATTATGAAGACAAAGCAACGGATGAGTACAAAAGACAGCTGCATAATTAATAGCTGATAATCAGAATTGCATTAATTTTTTTAAATTAATAGCGTAAGCCTCTTGTATATAAACAAGGGGTTTTTAATTTTAATGACATGGAGAATCCGAAAATAAAGCAGTTGCAAAATGAGTATGAATTACTCACATCCGAAATCGACCGGATAGACAAATTGGTAGAACTCGCTTTGGAAGTGCGGACAATTGATGTTGAAAAAGGATTTGAACTAGCCGAAGAGGTCATTGAACGTTCTGAAAAAGCAAGCTATCTGAAAGGTAAAGGAAGAGGATATAATCTTGCAGGATGGTGTTATTGGCAACAGGGAGATTATGAGGCAGGTATTGATATACTGGAGCAAGCCTATGTGATCGCCAAGAAAGTAAAAGACAAGCCTTTTTTAGCACGCGTTCTAAACAATTTCGGATATATTTTTAGAGATAAAGGAGATCTCGCAGAAGCGCTTAATTATTATGAAAAAGCACTTGCTATAAATGAAAGTATAGGCGACGAAGTTGCACAATCTGTGAATTTAGCAAGCATTGCCTATCTGCATTACGACCTTAATGATTATGAAAATGCCTTAGAGTTTGCATTGCGCTGTGTTCCTATTTTTGTGGAGGCAAAAGATGAACATCGTTTAATAACCTTATATCACATCTTAGGAAATATCTACTTCAAA
>CBFGYQ010000215.1:0-4103 GCA_965652995.1 uncultured bacterium | reverse complement strand
ACGTCACATTCTGTAAAACTTGTGACGTGTGGAGATGTCGCTTTGCTCTTCACCATGTGGTCAGCAATCAACTTGCGCATACGATCCATTTCGATGATCTCTACGTTGTTGCCATAGTTGGTAGCAGGTTTGCTTTCAGCAGGTGCTGGTGTTGATTGCGGTGCAGCCTGTGCTTGTGGCGTAGCTGCTTGTTGTGGTGTAGACTGAGTAGTAGTTGGTGCTTGTTGACCACCACCAGCTTTTTTATTGGCTACATATTGTAAAATATCTTTTTTAGTAACTCTGCCTTCGTTTCCAGTTCCGGGGATCGTTTCCAATTCCGCCATGCTGATGCCTTCTGTACCGGCTATATTCAACACAAGCGGACTGTAAAATTTATTACTTCCCGCAGTAGAAGGAGCTGAAGAAGCTGCCGGAGCAATTTGTTGTGCAGGCTGTGGAGCCGGAACAGCCTGTGGTTGTGAAGCAGGTGTTGCCGCTGGTTGCGGTGCTTGTACAGGAGCAGCAGCGGCTGCGCCGCCAGCTGTATCTATCTTGGCGATAACCGTACCTACAGGCACTACATCGTTTTCTTTAAAAAGTATTTCTGCAATAGTTCCTTCGGCGGTAGAGGGCACTTCGCTATCCACTTTATCGGTGGCTATTTCCAAAACCGTCTCGTCCATCTTCACGCTGTCGCCGGGGCTTTTATGCCATTTCAAAACGGTCGCTTCCATGATGCTTTCTCCCATCTTGGGCATTACAAGGTCAACTAAAGCCATAAATTTCTTTTTAGATTACAGAGGCAAAAATAATCAAATGGAGTTCAAAACGAAAAATGGTTTGTTTGCCGATTTTCGGATGGTTCTATGATTAGTTCAATAGGAATTCTAAGATGAACGGTGCCATCGCCACTAAACTATCATAGGAATTCAAAAGCTTGGACAATAAATTCCTCTAAATTTCATATCTACAAATATTCTATTGGCAATAATGTATTTTACATTTAAATGAAAAAAATGCTCAAAATCATCGGTATCATTATTCTCGCCATCATTGTTATTGCTGTAGGGTTGTGGGGCTATGCACGGTACAAGTTTAATAACATGAAGGATACGCACGATCTGGAGAAACGAATAGATAAGATTTGTAACGATCTGATAAAGAAGGACAGCGTAGAAAGTTTTTGCATTGCTGTTGTGAAAGGAGATGAACATTATATAAAAGGATTTGGCTGGGCCGATAAAGAAAACAAAATACCGATTGACAGTAATACGATTTTTGAAATTGGTTCTATCTCGAAAGTGTTTACAACAGAGCTTGCAGAGATACTATCACAAAAAGGAATGATAGATTGGAATGCAAGTATAAATAACTACTTACCGGAAAACCTTAGAGGCAAACAATATGAAAACACTACTCTTCTCCATCTCGCCACGCACACTTCAGGTTTCCCTCGCTTGCCCGAAAGTTTGTTGAGTAAAATGACGGATGAATGCAATCCTTACGCTTCGCTCACAATGGCAGACTTTGAAGCATACATTAAAAATCCGACAGACAAAAAACAACCTGATACGAAAGTCTCTGATTACTCCAACGTAGGTAATGGTTTGCTGGGACATATTTTGGAATGGGCTTCAGGAAAATCTTTTGACAGTTTACTTCATGAAGAAATCATTTCTAAACTTGCCATGACTAGCACAGGACTGAATGTAAAAGACAGCACACGATTCGCAACAGGTTATGATGTGAAAGGAAACAAAACCTGTCATTGGGATTTACCTATTATGTACAGCGCCGGTGCTATTCGCTCTGATATGGTGGACATGGTAAAGTTTGCAAAAGCGAATCTACACGGCGAGTTAAAAAATGTTTTTAAAGAGACACAAAAACCGCAGTACGACTTACCGGTAGGTAAAGGTTGGCAGATAGATAAAACGATGAATGCTATTATTCCTATTGGAACTACGGTGTGGCATAATGGTGGCACAGGTGGTTTCAGTAGTTATATTGGTTTCTCAGCTAATTATAATATTGCTATTATCATCTTAGCCAATCAAGGAGAAGTGAACGAGAAGATTGAAAGTATTGTACCATTGATTTTGATGGCTGCAAAAAAGGTGTCGTTCAAAAAACAATGAACACATTACAATAAACTCTTGACTTTCACCCCTATTATTTTTTATCTTACTGAATAAAACTACCGTCATGAAATACATTTTACCCCTAGCCTTCATGGGCATCATCTTGTGTACAGCTGTGGCTCATCTAAGAAAAGCAGCACTTCCAATGAGATCATCATACCTACCAACATCAGCCAGACAGTTGAGGCACTCACCACCTCTCTTGCAGAAACATTGGTGCTCAACAATAGTCAGCGAAACTCTGTTTTCGGTACGCTCAACACCTATCTTACAGCACTGAATGATCTACCTGAAACCACTAAATCAACCCAAATAGCAGAACTGAAAGGAAACGCTCTTCGCAACATGAAAGGAATGTTCACCGCAGGACAATACACACAACTGATGAATCTTGGCGGTAAAAAAAAATCTGCAAAATCTTTGAAGAATGCTTTGAAAGGTGGTGATGGTTTATCGGATGAAGCGGTTGGTGTGTTGCTGGTGTTGTTGAAGTAAATTTGTTTGAACCATGAATTTCGAAGACTTCAATCTTGAAAAATACTATTCGGACAGAAAATCTAGTCGACATCATTATGTCCCTAAGTTTCTTGTCGATGGCTTTACAGAAAACGGTCAAGTTTTTGTTTACGACAAAAGTAAGGACAAGATACTTTCTAAAACTTTACACCCTAAATCGATATTCTTTGAAACAGATCGTAATACAATTGAGTTTCCTCAAAACAATAAATCATCAATAATTGAAGACGAATATTATTTTAAGGTCGACAATCACTGTAGCAAGATTATTAAAAAATATCAAACTAAAGATATCAATAGTATAATGTTTGATTATGAAGACGAAGCATATATTTCTTACTTTTTAAATTCGCTTTTTTGGAGAGTTCCTAGAAATGATGAAGCAGCTAATGAAATACTTGATGAGACTCAAATGTTTTTATTTGGAAAGGAAACAGATCAATTAAATGGGACTTAGCTTTGCGTAGAATATTAAAAGCTGACTTAACTCGTCATGAAATAGATGAAGCAAGAAAGAATGTAATCTCTAAAAAAATTGTAGTAAATATTCATCAATTCGCTACGCCAGCATTCATTATTGGTGATTATCCATTCGTATTTAGGAAACAACATAATACGTTTGGTGAATTTGAAATCATTAATACTCTTTTTGCGTTAAGCAGCACGAGAATTTACGCAAAAACAGACAAAAATCTCGAAAATTACTCAACATTAAATGCATATTGCTACAATGCATTAGTTATTCTTCACTCAAAAAGATATGCTGCATCAGGCAATCTGAACGTTCTAGAAAAATCAGTTAATTTGTTGAAGTCATTGAAGACAAGCGATATTGAAGACTTTTACAAAATAACGTTCTGTGAAAATAGTTGACGTTTTACTTTTTTGTAGAAGACTCACACCCCCTTCAACACCTCATAAAACAAATAACAATCTTCAAACGTATTGTAAAGTGGCACGGGTGCTATGCGTATTACATTCGGCTCCCGCCAGTCGGCTATTACACCATTAGCAGTAAGTTTATCAAACACTTCTCTGCCGCGTTCTTGAAACAACAACGACAACTGACAACCTCTACGCTCAGGATGTGTAGGTGTAATAATGATGAAAGGAATATTTTCAATGCTGTTGAGCAAAAATTCTAAATAGGCAGTAAGTCGTTCGCTTTTCTCACGAAGTGCTTGCATTCCTGCTTTCTGATAAATATCCAGTGAAGCATTGTGTGCCACCATATTGAAAACCTGCGCATTGCTCATCTGCCAGCTTTCAGCTGTCTTTGCAGGTATAAACCCTTTCTCCATTTTAAAGCGAGTCTTTTCCTCATTACCCCACCAGCCACCAAGACGAAACACTTTCGGGTTCTTGGCGTGATGCTCATGTACATACACACCGCCCACCGCACCAGGACCGGAATTCAAATATTTATACGAACACCAACACGCAAAATCTACATTCCAATCATGC
>CBFGYQ010000214.1:0-4114 GCA_965652995.1 uncultured bacterium | reverse complement strand
AGAATTTTCTGAAAGACATGATGCGAATACTACGGAAGTGATGCAGAAAATACGTCAAGCGGTGAAAGGCATACCCGGCGCAGAAGTAACAGTGGATAAAGAAAGCAATGGGCCTCCTTTGCCAAAACCTATTGTGGTGGAAATAACGGGAGAAAATTTGGACTCGCTCGTAGTTGCCAGTCAACGTTTGGAAAAATATCTTTCTGATAAACAAATACCGGGTGTGGAAGAATTGCGTAGCGATTTCCAAGTGAGCAAACCGGAGATCATTTTTGACCTTGATAGAGAAAGAATGAATAGTGAGGGTATTACCACAGGAACAGTTGTTGGTAATCTTAGAACAGGTGTGTTTGGTAAAGAAATATCTCGATTCCGTGATGAAAATGATGATTATCCTATCACGCTTCGTTTGCAACACGACCAAAGAGAGGATTTAGACGCCGTACAAAATATGCCGATTATCTATCGGGATATGGGAATGGGCGGAATCATTCGTCAAGTACCCGTGAGTGCATTTTCCACTATCCGCTACACTACTACTTATGGCGGTATTAAGCGTAAAGATCAAAAGAGAATTATTTCGCTTTCTTCCAATTTGCTACCGGGCTTTGATGAAAATGCGGTAGTGCAACAAGTGCAAGGCGAGGTAAACAACTTTAAACTGCCATCAGGCATTAGCGTGAAGATGGGTGGACAACAAGAAGATCAGGCAGAGACGATGAGTTTCTTAAGTAGTGCAGGTTTGGCGGCAATTGCATTGATATTCTTAATACTTATTCTTCAGTTTAACTCGCTTAGCAGAACGCTGATTATCATGTCAGAAATCATCATGAGCATTTTCGGTGTATTGTTGGGCATCGGCATTTTTCAGACGACTTTTTCGATGGTGTTTAGTGGAATAGGATTGATCGCGTTGATGGGTATTGTGGTGCGGAATGGTATCTTATTGATAGAGTTTATGGATTTGATGTTGAGAGACGGCATGAACCCGCATGATGCAATTTTAGAAGCTGGAAGAACGCGTATGACACCAGTGTTGCTTACCGCTACCGCAGCAATATTAGGTTTGATACCTTTGGCAGTTGGTTTGAATATTGATTTCGCAACACTCTTTAGCGAGCTCAATCCTCACATTTTCTTCGGTGGAGATAGTGCTACGTTCTGGGGACCACTTGCCTGGACAATGATCTATGGCTTGAGCTTTGCTACTTTCCTTACGCTAATATTAGTGCCTGTCCTTATGTTGTTGGCTTTCCGAATGAAGGATTGGATAGCGAAGAAAAGAGGAAAGCAAGCTGTTTATATCCATGCAAAGGGAGATGAAGAAGTAAAAGAATAACATGAAAGCCGGAAGATTTTCCGGCTTTCATGTTTAGAAAAATTCAGAGAGAAGAGGTCAAAATTGTATATAGAAAACGTTAAAACAATATGTAAATTCGCAACCTCGCTTTTTTTTTCAGAATTTGCCAACTTTATGTAAATACAAACATGGGATTATTCAACTTCTTAACGCAGGAAATAGCCATTGACCTCGGCACTGCAAATACTTTAATTATTCATAACGACCAGGTAGTAGTAGATGAGCCTTCGATTGTAGCGCGCGATCGAGCAAGTAACAAGATAATAGCTGTGGGCAAAAAGGCGATGATGATGCACGAAAAAACGCATGAGCATCTCAAAACTATTCGTCCGCTAAAAGATGGAGTGATAGCAGATTTTGATGCCGCAGAAGGTATGCTTCGTGAAATGATCAAGTTGGTATATCCTAAAAAACCAATGTTTCCACCCAGCTGGAAAATGGTGATATGTATTCCATCAAGTATTACAGAAGTGGAAAAACGTGCTGTGCGAGATTCTGCTGAACAAGCCGGTGCTAAGGAGGTTTACATGATTCATGAGCCTATGGCTGCAGCTTTGGGTATTGGGATAGATGTGGAAGAACCTACGGGAAATAT
Organism: uncultured bacterium; assembly: GCA_965652995.1. Classification (GTDB taxonomy): domain Bacteria; phylum Bacteroidota; class Bacteroidia; order Chitinophagales; family Chitinophagaceae; genus JAFIGV01. The sequence goes on along the minus strand of CBFGYQ010000214.1, from coordinate 2,159 downwards.
GATCATTGACATTGGCGGAGGTACAACAGGAATTTCTGTGATTTCTTTAGGTGGTATTGTCTGTGATCAATCTATTCGTATTGCAGGTGATGAATTTACAGCAGATATTATGGAAGCTATGCGTCGCTATCACAGTTTGATGATTGGTGAACGTACTGCTGAACAGATAAAAATACACGTAGGTTCTGCATTAAGAGATTTGGAAGATGAAGCTCCGGATGATATAGCAGTGAACGGTCGTGATCTGGTAACCGGTATTCCTAAACAGATTCAAGTTTCTTATCAGGAAGTTGCAGAGGCATTGGATAAATCTATTTTTAAAATTGAAGAAGCTATTTTAAAAGCATTGGAAAGTACACCTCCTGAACTTGCTGCAGATATTTATCGCAGAGGTCTTTATCTAACCGGTGGAGGTGCTTTGCTTAGAGGCTTGGATAAAAGAATCTCTCATAAGATAAAACTTCCTGTACATGTGGCGGAAGATCCACTTCGTGCGGTAGTAAGAGGAACAGGAATGGCTCTGAAGAATACAGTGAAGCTTCCATTCTTGATGAAGTAAATTTTATCAAAACGCTTTCGTGTTTTATATTACTGTGCAATAACAACCATCTCAAAAGGGCAACGGGTGCGTAATTTCATACTGTTCATACAACGTTTTTCCAACTTGATCCTATTCATAGTTTTGGAAGTGGTGTGTATAACGATGATTGCACGGACCAACATGCTGCAAGGCAATGATATCCTCAGTTCTGCAAATACTGTTGTGGGTATCGTTTCTCAAAGAAGAGAAGACGTAGCGTACTATTTTAGGTTGAAAGGAATGAACGATAGTCTGCTGCGAGAGAATGCACGATTGCGAGCGAAATTTGCATCCGAAAACTATTCTTATGATGTACTTTCTGATAGTACCATAAAAAGAGCCATACCTCCGAAAGATTCTACAGAAATGGTCAAGTATGCGGAGTATGTTTATCGTACAGCAAAAGTCATCAAGAATTCTATCGCTGCCACTAATAACTACATCATCCTGAATAGAGGCACTAATCAGGGTGTAGCAAAAAACATGGCGGTGTTATCCGGTACCGGTGTTGTGGGCAGAGTGGTAAATGCATCAGGTAATTTTTCTGCTGTTCTTTCTATATTAAATGTAAAGCAAAAAGTAAGCGCGCAACTTAGCGATGGTACGATCGGTTCTGTAATGTGGAAGGAAAACAATCCTGACATCCTTATTATGGAAGACATTCCGCAACAGATACCTGTGAAGATAGGAGATAGTATTTTCACAACCAGTTATTCATTCTTTCCACCCGGTGTGTTGATTGGGAAAGTGGTGAAAAAGAAAATTGTGAAGAAGAACGCCTTGCAATATTTGTATATCAAATCAGCCACTAACTTTCGGAATATGCAATATGTGTACGTCGTAGAAAACACAAAAATGCAAGAACGAAAAAAACTGGAAGACTCAACAATTACTGAAACTCGCTAATGCATCCTAACGTAAAACTGTTTTTCAGATTTTGTATCATCGTCCTTATCCAAACTCAAATCTTGGATAAGATCATGCTGCAATGGTGGACGCAACCGTCGGGTTTCCCCGTATTTGTACCGTATTTATATCCTCTAATCATTCTTCTACTACCTCTCCAAACACCGGTATGGTTGCTATTGATACTTGGTTTTTTTACAGGACTCACTGTGGATGTATTTAACAACACAGCCGGTATGCACGCCTTTGCGACTGTGCTGTTTGCTTATTTACGTACCAATGTGTTGAATGCTCTGTTGCCTAAAAACCTCTCAGAATACGGGAGCCAATCGCCTGGTGTAAAAAATATGGGATGGATTCCTTTTCTTACCTACAGCGCATTTTTAATTCTTATTCATCACATTGCATTCTTCACTTTAGAAATGTGGAGCTTTCAGAATATTGGATATTTATTGCTTAAGGTACTGGCATCTGCAGCTACATCTATGCTGTTTGTTGTATGCTATCTTCTGTTGTTTACAAAACAGACCGCATTGCGGAATTAATAAATTACAAAAAAATTGCAGGATATTCCTAGCCTCATTCTCCTATTGATTGAGTAAATTTAGTTTGTGATAAAAAGACTATTTGATATTGTTGAAGCACGAAGCATTCAGGAACCAAATGCTGTGGC
>CBFGYQ010000213.1:0-4120 GCA_965652995.1 uncultured bacterium | reverse complement strand
TGCTTTCTAAAGACACTGCAACTATTATGACTATGGAAGGCTGCATCGGTGGTTCTTCTACAGTTGCTACACTCGTAAAAAGGTTTGAAGCATCGGCAGCAATGGATTAGCTTTGTCTCATGCGCATTCTCTTTGTTTGTTTAGGTAATATTTGTCGTTCTCCTATTGCAGAAGGTGTGTTACGGCATTACATTAAAGAGCATAATTTGAATTGGGAAGTGGCTTCTGCCGGTACAGAATCGTATCATATCGGTAGTGCGCCGCATAAATATTCTCAAAAAATTTGTCTTGCAAACGGTATTGATATCTCTAAACAAAAAGCCAGAAAATTTACAACAGACAGCTTTGATCAATACGATAAAATATACGCCATGTCGGATGATGTGATGAATGAAATAGTGCAGATAACAGATGGTAAGATTGATGTGTCAAAATTAAACCTCTTCCTTAACGAGCTTCAACCAGACAGCAATTTGTCCGTACCCGATCCTTGGTATGGGAATGAAAGCGGCTACAAACCTGTTTATGAAATGATCGAAAAAACTTGTAGAGCTATTATACAGAAGTATAAATAGTTACTTTATAAACAACATAGCCGACTTTCAGTTATCATTTTCCTTTTTAATTTTATGCAATGGACGTGAACGATGTGCCTCAAGATGCCCTCGAATATAAAGATCGTAATAAGATCACAAAAGTGATATACGCGACTAATAAAGACGGGAAGTACACAAGTACAGACTCTGCAGGGTGGGAGGCTGAGAATATTGCAATGAAACAAGCATGGGATGTAATCGAAGATGAATTAGCTGAAGCAGAAAAAAAAGTAAAGGATGGCACGCTGAGTCCGGTTGGCTATTTTATGCTGAAAAAATTGATGGATGTACAAATTTTAGCTCGATATGTAGGCAAGTGGCAATGGCAAGTGAAGCGCCACTTCAAACCTTCTGTGTTTCAATCATTAAGTAAGGCAACTCTTGAAAAATACGCTTCTGTTTTTGAAGTGACAGTAGATGAACTTGTTAACTTCGGCAAGACAAAATAATTACGTGAGCAAAATCAATTTTCAACATTATCAACATGCTCATTGCGAGAGCGGTGTCACAGCAAACCTTTTGAGGCATGAAGGTATTGGTATAACTGAACCTATGGCGTTCGGCATAGGAGCTGGAATATTTTTTGCACATATACCTTTCATAAAAGTAAATGGTACACCTGGCACTACTTTTCGTACATGGCCGGGAGCGATCTTCAAAAGAGTGACGCAGCGTTTAGATATTAAGATCCATACCGAAAAATTTAAATCGCCTGAAAAAGCAATGAAAGCGTTAGATAGTGCGCTTTCAGCCGGTAAGCCCGTGGGGATGTTGAGTAGTGTATATTATTTACCCTATTTGCCGGAAGCTTTTCGTTTTCATTTTAACGCACACAATCTGGTAGGATATGGAAAGGAAAATGGATTATATCTAATCAGCGATCCTGTAATGGATGCACAAACGAAAATCTTACCTGAAGATCTTATAAAAGCCCGTTTTGCAAAAGGTACTCCAGAGCCCAATGGCTATATGTATTATATCACACAGGTACCCAAAGAAATAAATTTTGCCAAAGCAATACAACAAGGTATTAAGCAAACCACGTTCTTCATGCTTTCGCCACCACTACCTTGGTTTGGTAATAAAGCAATTAGTCTTTTAGGAAATAAAATAAAAACTTATCCGAAAAAGTTTACCGACCGCAAAGCAGCATTATACCTAGGTAATATTATTCGTATGCAGGAAGAGATAGGAACGGGTGGGGCAGGCTTTCGTTATTTGTATGCGGCATTTTTGCAAGAAGCAGGACAGATGCTAAAGCGAGATGACTTAGAAGGGTTTTCTAAAGAATTGACAGTAATCGGTGATGAATGGAGAAACTTTGCTTATAGCGCAGCCAGGCAAATGAAAGCCAGAAAATCGGATCTTGTTTCTTTTGATGAATTGAGTGATTTATTGAAGTCTATTGGTGAAAAAGAAAAAATCTTTTTTAAGAAAATGGAGAAGATGAAATGGTAATGGTATCATTTTATTATCCTCAATTTGCATGAAGTCTTTTACTGATACTATTCCCATTGACAGCATCGGAAAGATACTACTTAAAAGAAAAGAAACGATTTCAGTAGCAGAAAGTGTAACGAGTGGTCTGTTGCAATTTGCTTTTTCTAGTGCACAAGAAAGTTCTCAATTTTTTCAAGGAGGCATTACAGCATTTAATGTAGCACAAAAATTTAGTCATTTACAAGTAGAACCCATTCATGCCATAAGGGTGAATGGCGTGTCTGCAAATGTGGCAGAACAGATGGCTTTAGGTGCTGCTCATTTATTTAAAAGTCATTGGGCAGTTGCCGTTACAGGTTATGCCACCCCAGTACCGGAGTCGGGCCGTAAAGTTTTTTGTCACTTCGCTTTTATTAAGAATCATGAAATGGTGTTGAATCATAAACTATCAGGTGGGGAAAGAAAAGGGGAGGAGTGTCAATTACATTATACAACAGAAATATTGAGCATTTTTATCCGTACTCAAAAAGGCAAACTGATACGAAATTTTATTGGCATAAAATTTTTACCTAAAAAAGATAAAGCGATAATGCAAATAACCATCAAAACTTAAAAAGAAATGGCAAAGACAGCAAAAACAGACGTAAAGACTACTAAGGCAGAAGCCATCAATATTGGTATAACAGCAGAGAATTTAAAGAATATTTCTCAGTTATTGCAGGTATGCCTTGCAGACCTTCATGTACTCTATATTAAAACACGAAATTTTCATTGGAATGTAGAAGGAATGAGTTTTGGCCCATTGCATGAACTTTTTGAGAAGCAATACAAGCAGTTAGAAAGTATTATAGATGAAGTGGCTGAACGGACACGTAACTTAGGATTTTTTGCAGTAGGATCATTATCAGGATTTTTAAGCATTGCACGTCTTAAAGAACATACGAAAGAAGGTATTTCTGATAAAGAAATGCTTAGGATACTTGCAGAAGATCATGAAATGCATATTCGTAATCTTAGAGAGTCTATTGATAAATGTGATGAAGAATACGGTGATGTAGGGACTGCAGATTTTTTAACTGACCTTATAAGAGATCACGAAAAAATTGCGTGGATGCTTCGTGTACATTTGAAATAATAGGTTTTCTAAAAAACTATAAAGAGTTTGTGATGATCTCGCAGGCTTTTTTAATTTCTTCTGCCGAAATTGTAAGTGGTGGTGCAATGCGAATACAATTTGGAGCAAACAAAAACCAATCACTGAAGAGTCCTGCATCCAAGCATTTCGAAAGAGTATTCATAACCGCATTTTCATTTTCGAGTTCTATAGCTATTAGTAATCCTTTGCTTCTTACAGCTTTTATTTTTGGATGAATAAGTAGTTCTTTAAATGCTTTCTCTTTTGCTTTTACATCATTGATTATATCTTCATTCAGCAAAACATTCATAGCAGCCATGCCGGCAGCACAGCTTACAGGATGTCCACCAAATGTAGTGATGTGACCCAAAACAGGGTTCTCCATAAGCAAGTTCATTCTTTCTTTAGTTGAGATGAATGCTCCAAGTGGCATCCCTCCACCTAAAGCTTTTCCTAAAAGTAAAATATCTGGTACCACATCATAATGCTGAAAACCCCACAGTTTTCCTGTTCGTCCAAACCCACATTGTATCTCATCCAAGATCAAAAGACTACCTGTTTCGTAACATTTTTTTCTTACATCATTCAGCCAGTTATTTTTCGGTTCAATGACGCCGGCTTCTGCCTGAACTGTTTCAAGAATAACACAAGATGTTTGCTCATTTATAGCCTCTATTAATTCTTCTGAATTGTAATCGTAATGCCATACTCCCGACATCAATGGACGGAATGCATTACGCCAATATTCATCTCCAATAATACTAAGTGCGCCCGTTGTAGACCCATGATAGCTGTTGTTGCATGCAATAATATCTGTTCTTCCTGTTACTCTGCGAGCCAATTTTATAGCACCTTCCACAGCTTCTGCACCTGAGTTGGTAAAGTAAACACTATTCAAATTTTCAGGAAGATGATCGGTCAGTAGTTTGGCATAAGCTACTTGTGGAGA
>CBFGYQ010000212.1:0-4132 GCA_965652995.1 uncultured bacterium | reverse complement strand
CCAAACAATTTTGTGAGTGAAATGCCTAACTGATCGATCGCCTTCCAAATACTTTCGCCATAAATGAGTGTCATCAACAAAATTTTTTGCATTGCAGACTCTGCTAAAGCTACTAAACCAAAGATAGCAGCACTAAGCTTCGTAACTGAAAATAATTGGTAAACGCTTGCTCCGACGAAGCCTTGAAACAAAACGGCAATATAGGCTTGGGGTGGTGAATGAGGGCTTGCTAAAGCTTTGATAAATATCACAGCAGATGTGGCGAGCATTATAGACGTCCATTTTGCTTTTGAATGATTGGCAATTAATGTAATGATGACTATCGCAAAACCACCCAAAAAAAATCCTGTAAAAGGAATTTTTAATGCGTGCATAAATCCTCCTAACCCACTTTCACTTATAGCCCACAAACCTGTGAGACGAACAATTACATGGTGGTTGGTCTCTTTCATTAAGTACTATTTAGCAGCTACCATACTTATCTCCACATTCACGCCTCTTGGCAGCCCGGCCACTTGCACTGTTTCTCTAGCAGGAAAATCGTGTGTAAAGTATTTAGCATATACTTCGTTCACCTCAGCAAATTTTCCCATATCCATTAAGAAAATACTGGTTTTTATGACATGACTAAAATCCATTTCTGCTGCATCTAATATACCTTTTAAGTTAGCCATCACTTTCTCCGTTTCTGTTGCAATATCACCTTGGTATAAACTGCCGTCTGTAGGATCAAGAGCGATCTGCCCTGAGATAAACAGCATACCATTTACCATTACAGCCTGATTATACGGGCCAATTGGTGCAGGTGCGGCATTTGTGGTTATTATTTTCTTTTCCATAACTCAAAAATAAAGGAAACGTACATTTGTGCCACAAGACATGAGTTATATTCTGCACATAGATACATCAGGTAGTAAAGGGCTTATTGCGTTATCAAAAGATGGAATTGAGCTGTTAAAAAAAGAAAATGAAAACGAAAGAGATCATGCGTCAACTATCAATTTGATCATAGAGAATTTGATGAAAAATGTTGAAATTTCTTTTTCGGATTTAGATGCAATTGCTGTTATTGGTGGGCCGGGATCTTATACAGGTTTAAGAATTGGATTGGCTACGGCAAAAGGCTTATGTTATGCTTTACAAAAACCTTTATTGCTGCACAATAAGCTAGATATAATGTGTCTCCAGCATCTGGAGGAGTCAAAAGGTTACGATCATTACATAAGCATATTGGTGGCGCGTGAAGGAGAATATTTTATCTGCGGGTACAATGCTCAAGCTGAAAACACAATACCATCGCAACATATCCATCAAGCGAAACTTGAAAATCTTCTTAATAGCCTCAATGGAAAAATAATTTTAATAGGTAACACATTTGAAAACTATACTACACAGCGATTATTTTTTAAGTATGTAGAGGCGACCAGTTTCAATAAAAACTACTGGTATAAACAGTCTTTGGCTGATTATCACAACAAATCATTTGCTGATATAGCACATGCTACGCCAATTTATTTGAAAGAGGCATTTACCACGACTTCCAAGAAAATTTCAGCCTAAACCCTATTTTTTACAAATGCATGGCATTCCTTTAACAATATTTTCTAATCACCTTTTGTTATATATATGGGTATGTCGTATGTTTGCGGCGCAATTGAAAAAAATCATATTTTATTAATAGTTTAAACAGAATAAGTAAATGGAAACAACAACATCATCAAACACTTTGGTAATTAGAAAAGATGAGACAACTAATGAGCAAATCAAGTTGGATTATGTAGCAGTAAAAAACGCTGCAATGACTCTTAGAGCTATAAACCACAAATTACGCCAGCAAATCATCAAATTGTTGGAAGAAAATAAACGTATGAATGTTACTGACATTTATGTAAAACTTCGTTTGGAGCAGTCTGTTGCCTCTCAACACTTGGCTATTCTTCGTCGTGCAAACATCGTAGAAACAGTACGTGACGGTAAGTTCATCCATTACGCGCTAAACCACAGCCGCATTGCAGCAGTTGCTAAATTTGTAAATGAATTAGTAAACTCTGAAGAGAATTAATCTCCATTGTAGTTTATTTTAAACGAGATTGGTCGCGGCTCTGCCGCGACCAATCTCGTTAACACGGTAATAGCCACCCTCTTTTCAGACTATAGTAAACTTGTTCATTGTTCCATCAACGCGATTCCTTCTTTTGTGAAGGGAAGGTTGCTTATGCAGTAAAACGGAATGAGAGGGAGGGCTTTTAGAGTCTACGGAAGCTATGCAAATGCTTAAAAAAATCCGGATAAGATTTTGAAACACATTCAGCATCCTTAATCAACACATCACCGTCGGCTTTTAATGCGCCTATTGCAGCACTCATAGCAATTCTATGGTCGCTAAAAGCATTAATTATACAAGACTTAATACTCCTTGTACCCTTTATAATTAAAGTGTTTTTTTCTTTTTTATGATTAACTCCAAAAGAAGTGAGCATGGCAATAATACTCTTCTCGCGATCACTTTCTTTATGCTTCAATCTGTGCAGCCCTGTTATGCGAGAAATGCCTTCGCAACAGCTTGCAAGCATAGATAAAATCGGAAACAAATCAGGTGCGTCTGATGCATCAAACTCAAATGATCTAAGTTTTTCAGTTTGATTGACTTTCAAAAAAACACCATCAAATTCAAAATTCCCACCACATTTTTTTACCACCTCTAAGATGGCTTTATCAGCTTGTAAGCTATTTTCATTAAGCCCTTTCAGGCTTATATCTCCTGCTATTAATGCCGCAACGATCCAATAACTTGCACTGCTCCAATCAGCTTCTATTGTATAATTGATTTCGGAATTAATTATTGGACTAGGGTTAATAATAAATCGCTCATAGCCTTCATTGTATATAATATGACCGAATTTTTTTAGGACTTCAAGAGTTAAGTCAATATAAGGCCTACTTGCAAGTGCATTAACTGTAATCACTACTTTCTTACTGGTTGAACATACAAACGCAAACAATAACCCTGTAAGAAACTGTGAGCTTAGTGAACCATCAATAAGAATGTCTTTTGGAATAAGTGGGCCTTGAACAGAAATCGGCAAAGTCCCATTGCTATCATCTACTTCAACATGTAATTGACTTAATATCTCTTTGAAGAAATGCATCGGACGCTTTGACAAACTGCCTTCTGCTTGTATAGTGAGTAACAATGAAGATGTTGCAGCAATGGGTGTGAACAGTCTTGCAGACAAGCCACTTTCGCCACATTTAATTTCATTAGTTGTAGGCACAACACCTTCACTTATTATTCGCAATTCGTTAGACTTGATTATTGTGCGAACACCAAGTTGTTGGATAATAGTTAGTGCTGCTTTTTCGTCGTCAGAAGAGCCAAAGTTGTAGATAGTTGTAACCCCTTTATGAAGTAAAGAAGCTGCTAAAACTCTTTGAGCAATGCTTTTGGACGGAGGTATGATGAGTTCTCCGGAAATAGTACTTGGTGCGACTATTACATTCATTGCCAAGTTTATTTTTCTTTTACTTCAAACAACTTGTCCTTCGCCACCACACTTACTTTCGTTTTATCTTTCAAGGTTCTTGCTATTGCTCCATAAGGTGCTACTACTACTTGCTCTCCCACTTTCAAACCTTCTGTTATTTGTATGTATTGATTATCCTGTACACCTGTTTTTACATCGCGGATAGCTACCTCTTTTTTCTTCTCATCATACACAAATACCACTTGTCTTACAGCGTCATTGGCAATCGCATCATTTTTCTTTTTGATACTGTCGGCATAATCACGTGTGGTTACGGCATTTACCGGAATAGAAAGAATGTTACGTTCTCTACGTGTTTGTATTTCTACAGAAGCAGACATTCCGGGTTTGAAAGGAAATTTACCTGACTTCGCCAATAGATCACCATAGCTTTCAGGAAGGATAAGAATATGAACCGTATAATTCGTCACCTGATCTGTACTTACGGTTGCAGTCAACGTTCCGCTTGTAGTACTTGATACAGCAATTTTCGATACCACACCCGTAAACTTTCTATCACGATATGCATCGGCTTCAATGATAGTTGTGTCACCCAATTTCACTTTTGCAATATCTGTTTCACTTACATCCACACGCACTTCTATTCT
>CBFGYQ010000211.1:0-4203 GCA_965652995.1 uncultured bacterium | reverse complement strand
ATGGTTGGTTATGAAAAAGAAGCCCCGTTTTTACGGGGCATTCTTGCGTATTGGAAGCTAACTTAAAAGTTCTATTAATAATTTTTTTTCACTCTTTTTACAAACCCATACATCAAATACATCCACACGCCAAACACGATCGTCACCATCCATATAGATTGATTTTCAAAAGGATGAATAACATGATGAATCATATCACACAGCAATCTAAACGGTGATGTAATGATGTTCCAACTATTCCATCGCAGATATCTACCGAGATAAATACCATAACCACATAGCAAAAATGCCAATACGGTCATCAGTTCCGTCAATCTTTTAGAAATCATTTGTCTCAAACGAACTTCAATATTATGTAGAGACAACATGCCGTAAACCATTCCGTTGATGGCGGCAGAACTCAACACAACTAAATCAAACCAAAGCGGTATCCCTTGTCTTTGTTTTAGGTGAAAAATATCTGTGACGATGTACATAGCGTTTGGGAAGAATAGCAACCACAGTAACAACCATGTGATAAAAACATGTTTCGACACAGAATTTCTTGCCTTCCAACTGAAGTACAAAGGCAGTATTGCCAGAAACAAATTCCAAACCAAAAAAGCAAAAGTTAGTTCTTGTGTTTTAATAATTCTTGCGACGACTAACAAGAGCGAAAATGCCAATGAGGGCAACAGCCATTTATTTTTTTTATAAAAACTCATGTTGATTATTTATTTAAGAAATGAAAATGATGACACCAATTATTGAGCTTGCAATGGAAACAACCAACACACCAGCAGCAGCCATGTCTTTAATGATCTTTACTTTTGGATGAAATGTTTTACCTACATACAGATCACATAATTTTTCAATGCAGGTGTTTATAATTTCTGTTGCAATAACTGAAGTGATGCTGACAATTACGAACATCCATTGAATTGTATTTAACTCTTTCATAAAGCCGGCAATAACAACAGCCGCCGCTGCTATGCAATGAATGCGCATGTTTGGTTCTTTCAATGATTGTTGCAATCCTTCAAATGCAAATCCAAAACTTTTTATTCTCGATTTCATGATGATTATACTAAATGATACTCGCGTCATTGCTATTGTAATTTAGAATGAAGCTTTTTCAGCGAAGTGAGAAATCTCCCTGAGCAGAAATTCTATTGAGGAGATTTCTCGATACTGTTGAAATGACGAAAAGAATTGAACAGTTGAACGGTGCCATCGCCACTGAAGTTTAATAGTAGCTCTTTTGCTTGGGCAACAAAAAATTTCTAAGCTACGTCATGTCTTAAATCGTTTTTTGAGGAGCATACCAATCAATTTTCTTTGAGAAATACATTAATACCGCAATAATTACGAACAAACCCATGCTACCGAAGAGCAGCGCGTAATCTTGTAATTGTATCAATACAAATATGTAGGTGTATAGTCCGGCAAGTGCAGCACCAAATACTGTAGCTACTTTTCCTTGTTTAAAAATGCTCCATACATACATGGTAACGAGAAGGACAGTAGCCGCTGCAGCAACAATGTATGCAACGTTAAAACCAGTATATTCTGAAATAGATAACAACAATGTGTAGAATACACTCAGCGCAAAACCGACCAACAAATATTGTAATGGATGTACTTGACGTTTCTGAAAAATTTCTAAAAAAAAGAATACAACAAACGTGAGTGTAATGAATAGTATCGCGTATTTCACAGAGCGTTCGGTCTTGGCGTAGTTGTCAGTGGGTTGTATTAGCCGCACTCCAAAAGCAGATTTATTAAGTTCATGTTTTTCATTACTCCATGCTTGCGGATAGCTTCTTGAAACTTGTAAAACCTTCCAAACTGATGTAAACCCATTGCTTGAAACATCATGCTTTACGGGAAGGTATTGTCCATCAAATGCCGGATCCTTCCAAGTTGATGATAGAGTGACAGAAGTGGTTTTACCGACTGGTGTAAAGTATAGTTGCTCAGAGCCCTTCATCCTAAGTTGTAATGAAAAAGACGCTAATCCTTTTGCATTCAAAGCGATTGGTACACTCATGCCGTTACTTACAATATCATTCTCAGGCACTCCGGCGTCAAGTGTATAATTACTATCGTTCCATTTCAATTTCACTTCTTCTTCCAAACCTCTTGCATCATCTATACCCAACACAAGTCTTGCTTCATTCCAAACTATATTATCATTAGCAATTTGCAGTGATTTTAAGCTCTCAGTATTGAATTGCCCAGACAGATCAAGCATGGAACGATATAGCACCACATCATAAATACTCCTGTTCCTTATCTCAGGAAATAATTTTCCGTTTACTATAAGTTGCTCCGGCATTAAATAAGCCGTTCTTTTGTTTTCCACTACTCTACCCTCTTTGTCTTTAGAATACTCCATGTAAGGTATCAACAAAGCAGGACCAACAATGGTTTGCGAAGTTGCCCATTTGTTGCTTATTTCACTAATAACTTCTGACTGTCTTTGTTGTCGCTCGTTTACAAGGTTGTGTATAAAAGCAGTTGGAATAAGCATGAGTAAAATCAGAAAGCCGATGAGAAAGCCCTTGATGATGTTTCTGTTTCTATCTAAGAAACCTGTTGTGGTAGTTTGAATTGTGTTTTCCATTTTTTATTTTATTTAAAAGTACTTTGAAATACAAAGTATTTGTACAAAAAAATTAGTTTAATCCTTTTATTATTTTTTCCAAAGCATCTAAATGCGATTTAAAATCTTTCTCACCCAGTTTTGTGATGGCATAAGTAGTATTCGTCTTTCTGCCGATAAAACCTTTGTTCACTTTGATGTATTTATTGTCTTCCAATGTTTTTAAGTGTGTGGCGAGATTACCATCTGTAACATCAATCAGCTCTTTCAAGTCGTTGAAATTGAGGCTTTCATTCACCATCAATGCACTCATAATGCCAATACGAATACGACTTTCAAAAACTTTATTTAATAATCCTATCTCCTTTTTCATGAATGCTATGCTTTCGCTAGTTTATCATATTTGTTCCACATGATGATGCCGTACAAAATATGCAACACACCAAAACCAATAGCCCAGAAATACAATCCGTATCCCGGAAGGAACAGACAGATACAACCTAAAACTATTTCCAACATTCCTAAATAACGAATGTCTGTAAGTGTATATTTGCTACCATTGTAAAGTGCCAAACCGTAAAAAATGAGACAAGTTGGTGCAAAAAAAATAGCATGACCCTGCCAGATAAATGCCAAACAAAACACGGCACCACAAAACATGGGAATAGCTATAGAGCGCATCATGGAGCGAGAAGCCGGTGTCCATAATGAAGCTCCTTCTGTTTTCACCTTCCTCCATGTGAAATAATAACCTCCTACCAATGCAATCATAAAAACGCAGATCGCCAGAAACAACAATTTCATAAAATAGAAATCGGTGTAGGAAGTCGTTGTTTCTGATAATGCTTCGCGAGTGTAATTATAGCGATAACCCTCTATCGAAATCCATTTATGTGCAATAAATGCGCCTACCAATGCCGTAACACCAGCCCATACTCCACTCCACCCACTAAGTGACATGAAGCGTGTGGAACGCTCCATAATGTTGCGGATCTCATGAAGGGTTTTTAATGAACTTTCGGGATTATCTTGTTGCATAGATATCAGCTTGATTTTCGAGTGAACAAAACTTAAACGGAATAATTGAGAACAGTAAAGCAATACAAAATAATATTGTCCTTTCGTTTACAGGTAGCAAAGCAAATACTTTGACCTCAAATAAATTCATCAATAACAAAACTCCAGCAAAGCAAACAAATAACTTATTAACTATAGTTTCAAATGACTGCCTAAGTAATATGAATACTAATAGTGGGAAAAATAGGCTTTGATATTTTATTGTTCGCTCTATTCCAACCAAAAAATACATAAAGAAGCCAAACTGAAGTTCTTCTATTGATTCTAAATCTTTAATTACTTCAACAATCATTATCAATAATGGTGCTATTAAGAGTAGCCTAATCAATACCTTGAGCGAGTAACTTATAGATTTTCTTATTTGTTCAAGCATTAATTAAAAGCACTTTGAATCACAAAGTAAATAAAAGTAAAAATGAATTCCAAGAACTATACCTAAAAAAGCAATTTATTTCTGTATAAAATTTCTTAAAAAAATATTCTTAAACAACACTCGCCATCATTTCTTTGATGTCATCCATAATACGCCTGGCAACATTATT
>CBFGYQ010000210.1:0-4211 GCA_965652995.1 uncultured bacterium | reverse complement strand
GCAAAGAATGTGTTTGATACCTTAAATCTTCATCCTTTAGAAGTGCATATCCGTGAAGGGTTGGGGCTGCTGAATGGTACATCTGCGATGACAGGAATTGGTGCTATCAATGTGTTACACGCAAGAAAACTCATCACAGGTCAGATACTTTTTTCTTTGATGGTAAATGAGATCATGCAAGCGTATGACGATCATTTCTCTGAAGAACTGAATAGTGTAAAACTACATCCCGGTCAGCAAATGGTGGCAAAAGCGATGCGTGCTATTTCTAAGAAAAGCGGTTTGTTGCGCAAACGTCATGAGCATCTTTACGACAAGAAAGTAACGGAAGAAGTTATTGAAGATAAAGTACAGGAATATTATTCTCTCCGTTGTGTGCCGCAAATACTTGGACCTGTTTATGAAACGATAGAAAACACAGCAAGAGTTATTACTGCGGAACTTAATTCTGTAAACGATAATCCTGTTATTGATAAAGAAAATAAGAATATTTTTCATGGGGGAAATTTCCATGGTGATTATACTGCTTTGGAAATGGATAAGTTGAAAATTGCTGTGACGAAACTTTCAATGCTTGCAGAGCGTCAATTGAATTTTTTGCTTAATCATCACCTCAACAAAAAACTACCTCCGTTTATTAATATGGGTAAGTTGGGTTTCAATTTTGGTATCCAAGGAATGCAATATCCTGCGGTAAGTAATGTTGCTGAAAATCAAACATTGAGCAATCCGATGTATATCCACAGCATATCCAACAACAACGATAATCAGGATATAGTAAGTATGGGTTGTAATGCTGCACAAATGTGTGCAAGAGTTATTGAGAATTCATTTGAGGTTTTATCGGTTCATGCTATGGCAATCATTCAGGCAATTACTTATTTGGGTTATCAGGATAAATTATCACCTGCTACCAAATGGATGTTTGACGAATTGAATACCTTATCACCTGCATTTAAAGAAGACGAAGCTTCGAGCGATAAATTTTTAAGAATCAAGAACTGGTTGATGGAGACAGAAGTAGGTGCTAAAATGAAAGATTTACTAGGCTTTGATGCGTGGCAATTAGTTCAATTATAAATCAGCTTGTTTATTCGTTAAAACCTTTATTTTTGTTGCCCTCATTAAAAGATTATAATGGAATATAGAGAAATCGTTTCAGTTACCGGATTAGGCGGACTTTACCAATTGCTAAGTACAAAAAGTGATGGCGCGATAGTAAAAAGTTTAGCAGACCACAGTACAAAATTTATTTCGGCACGTTTACACAATGTGACACCTCTAGAAAGTATAGAGATCTACACTTCAGGAGAAAATGTGCGTTTGCATGAAGTGTTGGAAAAAATGAGAGATAGTAAAGATGTATTGCCTGATGCTAAAAAAGGAGATAATAAAACGATTCAGACTTATTTTAAAACCGTTTTTTCTGAAATAGATGATGAACGTGTGTATGTGAGTGATATGAAGAAGATCTTGAAATGGTTTGACATTTTGAAGGCGAATGATCTGTTGAATTTTGACGTGTATAATGTACAAGACGAAGCTCCGGCAGAAGAAGTAGTTGAAGAAAAACCGGCTAAGAAAGCAAAAGCTGAAAAAACAGAAGAACCGAAAGAAGAAGTAAAAGAGAAACCGGCAAAGAAAACCACTGCAAAAAAAGCAGCTGCAAAAAAAGAAGAAGGAGCAGAAGAGAAAGAAAAACCTGCGAAGAAGACTACCGCAAAGAAATCTACCGCAAAGAAAAAAGCAGAATAAATTTATCTGTCATCCAGAGTGTAGTCGAAGGATGAATATTAAGAAGTAAGCCCGTTGTGAATCAGCGGGCTTGTTGTTGCATCAACATTTTTCCTAGGACTTTATCTATCGGCAGTGTAAACGTATCTTCTGTAAGCTCATCCAACGCCAACCAATAAGTTCGTTCGTTAGGTTCAGAATTGATAATGATTTCAGGGATATTATCTAATTGCACTTTGTAATAAATACTTATTACTTGTGAATCATCAAAAGCGGATTGTTGAGAAAAATCAGTAGTATAATAATGCGAAGCACTTTCTACATCAAGGTTCAACTCTTCTTTCCATTCACGTTTCAGGCATTCAAGAATCCCTTCTCCCAATTCTAATCCACCACCCGGAAATTTTATCACTCTTTTCCCTCGTATTAATTCTTCATTTACCAGCAAATTATTGTTGTGAATGAGTATGCCATACACACGTATATTAAAGGGCTTTGGTGTGTACATTAAAACCAGCGTTTTTTATTAAAGATGTAAACGGTAACCACCGCAACTATGACAGATAATAAAATGGCGAAATAAAAACCTACACTTTGTTCTTCGAAAGGTACACGCACATTCATCCCAAAAAAACTGGCGATAAGAGTTGGGATAGAAATAAGGATAGTGATACTTGTAAGACGTTTTATTACAAGGTTCATATTGTTGTTAATGATACTTGCAAAAGCATCTAGTGTACTCACAAGAATGTTTGAGTATTTTTCCGCCATCTCCAATGCCTGTGAAAATTCAATGATAAGATCGCTCAAAAATTCGTGTTCGTCTTCATCACAATTCAAGAAATTAGTGCGCTCCATTTTCATCAAAAGAAGCTCGTTGGCGCGCAATGCAGTTACGAAATACACCAAGCTTTTCTGAATACGCATTAGATACAGCAACTCTTCATTACGATTAGAGTCATAAAGTTTTTGCTCCAGTATGTTACGTCTGTGGTTTATCTCTTTCAAGGTTTCCATGAAATCCAGCACCACTTTCTCAAAGATCTTCAATACCATCATGTTGGGACGTTCAGGATGCCGCTTCGCAAAAGTGTTCAGAAACCTACGGATGGCTACGTTTTCAAAGGAATTGACGGTAACAACCTGATTGCGCTCTGTAATGATGATGGAAATAGGAATCGTTACATAATAAGCATCACTTTCATTTAGTGATTTGTTTTCAGCAGGTGTTTTAAGAACGATCAATTTTACACCCTCATCACTTTCATAACGAGCACGTTCTTCAATATCTAATGTATCGATCAAAAAATCGCGCAAAATGCCTAGCGAACGAGAGATATTATCAATCTCGTTTTCCTGAAATGGAGGTGTTACATTTATCCAGTTAGCACCTTCAGGCTGCGCTATTTCTAGCGTTTCACGATTTACATTTTTGAAGTACTGAACCATTGCTGTTTTTAGGCTGTGCAAAGGTAGTGGCTAAGAACAAAAAACAAACCTTATACTTCTTCTTTTTTAGTTATTAAGAGTTTGGTAATGGATATATCTGTACCCCATTAGAGTTTATGCTATATTCAACTCAATTTCAATGCTTATTTTGCGAAAAATTTCTCTATGCTCAGAAAGATACTGATAGGGTTGTTGATAGTATTTGTTGTTATACAATTCATCAGACCGGAAAGAAATAAATCAACCGATAACACTAAAGATATCGCTACAGTTTATGCTATACCTTCCGATGTGCAAACAATCCTTAAAACTTCTTGCTATGACTGCCATAGCAACAATACCACTTACGTATGGTATGACGAGATACAGCCGGTAAGATGGTGGATAGAAAATCATATCAAGGAAGGAAAAACAGAACTTAATTTTTCTGAATTTGCAACCTATCCGCTAAAAAAACAATTGCATAAGATAGAAGAAATTGGAGATGTGGTAGATGCAGGTGAAATGCCTTTGAGCAGCTACACGATAGCACATACCGATGCAAAACTTTCAGAAGAGCAAAAACAAACATTAGTTGATTGGTCACTATCGGTTTTGGAGGGTCATAAGCAGTAGAATAATTCACAATTCATCATTCATAATTAAAACGACGTGCGTCTCATATCATACAATGTAAACGGCATTAGAGCAGCTATAAAAAAAGGATTTTTGGAATGGTTGGCTACAGATCCTGCTGATATAATTTGCCTACAAGAAACCAAGGCTGTAAAAGAAAATATTGATCATTCGCTAATAGAAAATTTAGGGTATGAAACTTTTTGGTTTTCAGCGGAAAAAAAGGGATATAGCGGCGTAGCGATCTTTACAAAAACAAAACCGGATGCATTGTTTTATGGAAATGGAATTATGCAAAGCGATGCTGAAGGACGTGTGATCCGTGCAGATTTTGGAGACATAAGTTTGTTGAATTGCTACTTCCCTAGCGGTACTTCCGGCGATATAAGACAGACATATAAATACCAATGGCT
>CBFGYQ010000209.1:0-4218 GCA_965652995.1 uncultured bacterium | reverse complement strand
TTTTTTAATAGTAATGCTATTTGTTGGAACCCCTTTTGAATTTTTAAATGTTACAATAGATAGAATTGCAACTTTTAGTATCCTTATTTTATTCTTAATGCTGTTTATAGCCTTATTTAAAGAAATCAGATTAGTTCACAACAGAGCTTTCAAGAGAATTTTATTATTTATCCTAACGTTAGTAGCATTACCCTATTTTTATATCGGTATTTGGACAACGCTTACAACTTGGTCGAACGACCATCCAATGTGGCAAGACCTTTCTATCTACACAAACGATAAAAATGAAAAAGTAATTACACAATTTATAGAGATAAGTGGTTCACTTCATGACCAAAGAAGCAGAAGAGTTATTACAGAATATGAACAATTTCGTTTTTCATTTAATTGTGACAAGAAAAAATTAAAAGGAATTTGGAATGAATATGATTGTAGGAATGGAAAAACTACAATAATTGATTTTGACAAAAAAGAATAACCTTCCCCATGGAATGTATTGTATTAGCCGGCGGTCTCGGCACAAGGCTTCGGTTGGTTACGAAAGATGTGTTGCCTAAGTGCATGGCACCGGTGAATGGGAAACCTTTTCTTCATTATTTGTTTCAGTATTTACAACAACAAAATATAGAACGTGTTATTCTTTCATTAGGTCATCGTGCGGAAGTGATACAAGATTGGGTGCAGGAAAGTGATTTTGGTTTTGAAGTGAAAGATGTGATAGAAAAAGAACCTTTAGGTACAGGAGGTGCCGTACAACTTGCTATGCAAAAAGCAAAAAATGAAAATGTGATTGTCTTGAATGGCGATACTTTGTTCTTGTGTGATTTGAATGTTGCTTATCAATTCCATTTGGAGAAAAATGCTGCTACAACACTTGCTTTGAAAGAAATGCAGGATTATGATCGCTACGGTTCTGTTTTGATAGATAATGAAAATCGTATCGGACAGTTTCAAGAAAAAAAATATCAGAAGAAAGGGTTGATAAATGCCGGGGCTTATATCATCAACAAACAATCTTTATTGAATAAAAATCTTCCTGAAAAATTTTCTTTCGAAAAAGATTATCTCGAAGCATTTGTGAATGAAAATAATTTCTACGCACAACCCTTCGATAATTATTTTATAGACATCGGCATACCCGAAGATTATGAAAAAGCGCAACAGGACTTTATAACTTTGTTTGCATGAAAATTGTGATCATCGGCTCTGCGCATCCGCTGCGTGGCGGTTTAGCTACATTTAATGAACGAATGGCAAAACAATTGCAAGATGAAGGACATGACGTTTCCGTTTATTCCTTTTCGTTGCAATACCCTTCATTCTTATTTCCCGGCAAAACCCAATTTACTGATGAACCTGCTCCGAAAAATCTCATCATAAAATCGGTAATCAATTCCATCAATCCACTAAATTGGATGAAAATTGGCAATGAAATAAAACGTTCAAAACCCGATTTGATTTTGATTAAATATTGGCTGCCGTTTATGGGCCCATGTTTTGGGACTATTCTAAGAATTGCCAATAAGAACAAGAATACTAAAGTCATTTCTGTATTAGACAATGTTATCCCGCATGAAAAAAGACCCGGTGATGCAGCCTTTACCAAGTACTTTTTAAAACCTGTAGATGCTTTTCTTTCAATGAGTAAAGAGGTATTGAAAGACTTAAGAACATTCACAGACAAACCTGCAATTTTTCATCCGCATCCGTTGTATGATAACTATGGAGGAAGCATAAGCAAAGAAGATGCGTGCAGAAAATTAGGATTGAAGGGAGATGAAAAACATCTTTTGTTCTTTGGATTTATAAGGAAATATAAAGGCTTGGATTTGCTGTTGAAAGCCATGAATGATGATCGAATTAGAACCCAGAATATTAAATTGATTGTCGCAGGTGAATTCTACGAAGACCGAACAAATTATGATGTTATCATTGAAAAATATTCATTACAAGAAAGCGTGAAATTGTTCACTGATTTTATTCCAAATGAAGAAGTACGTTATTACTTTTCTGCGGCAGATTTGGTTGTTCAACCTTACAAATCAGCTACGCAAAGCGGCATTACGCAAATAGCATATCATTTTGAAAAACCGATGATAGTAACGAATGTTGGTGGACTAGCCGAAGTGGTTCCTGATGGAAAAGTAGGAATTGTAGCTGAGCCGAATGCTCAAAGTATTGCTGATGCTATTCTACGTTTTTATCAATCTCCTATTCCCAATTTGAAAGGAAATATTCTGGAAGAAAAAAGAAAATACAGTTGGGAGGTTTTTGTTGAAAAGCTGATGAGTTTGTATAAGATTTAATTATGCCTTCAACTTTCTATTCAGCATTTACAGCCTTCTTATCTTTCAATTCAAAATTTGCTATTACAGGATTATGATCTGACAGGTAAGTGCGATTGATACTTAGGGCTTTTAAGGACAATGTTTCTTTACTATACAATACATGATCAATCCTTAACGTCGGTATTATCAGGTTGTATGTTCTTCCAAAACCTCTACCCTTTTCTGCAAAAACATCAGAAAGACCTCCTTTGATGGTAGTATAGGTATACGAATAAGGCAAGTCGTTAAAATCTCCGCAAACTATTGTTGGATAAGGGCTTTTAGAAACTATTGCTTTTATTTGGTCTGCTTCTTTAGCTCGTTTTACATAGGCATTATTGAATCGGGAAAAGAACGGTTTTGATTTCTTAATGTTTTCATTATTGTGTTTCACTTTTTCAATAAAATTCTTGTCCTCATCAGTAAGTCCAAACGAATGAAGGTGTACAATAAACACTCGAACTATCTGATCTGCTTTAACCTGCACATCGCATTGCAATAAATAAATTTCAGGGCTAAGATCAAAAACCTTGTAAGCTGTCAAAGGATATTTCGACATCAAGGCCGTGCCGATAACTACTTTATTATTGAGGATGTGATCTGTGTTTAATCGATATTCTTTGTAATCGTTTTCATTTATGATGTTGCGCAACGATTGATTTTTTGAGGGTAGGTTATTCACAGAAAATTCAGGAAGACATAAAATATCCGGACTTTCTTTATTGATCAATTCCACAATTCCTTTTGCAAGGTTTTTTTCTTCTGCCGGAATGTATATTCCCATTCCGTGCGTATTCCAACTCATTAGTTTAAAGCTGTTAGCTGTCTTTTGCCATTCATTTTTTGCAAGAAAGTGATAACCAAAAGTTGCCGGAATCATTTTATGGAAAATCAACAAGGCAATAAGCGGCAACAACAGTCTGATTTTTTTTGATGATAATAACCAAAACACCACAAAAAAGAAATTAGCTGCCAATGCAAAAGGCAATGTAAGACTGAACAGTGCTATAAATCTTAACTCCGCAGGGTTTTTTATGGAAGCTGCATAACACAATGCCAACCAAACGACAGCTAATATGTTTGCGAGAAACATGGTGCTGGATAAAAGTGTGCGTATAAAAGAATGTTTTTTAGACACAGATAGGAGTTTACTTTCCTGCTTTTTTTAAAATCTCTTTCTCTTCTCTTGTAATGTTATAATAGCCTTTTTCATTTATTTTATCCAGTATCTCATCAATTCTTTCCTGAGTGATTTCGTCTGTGGGGGTATAATAGCTTTGCAATAGTTGCTTTCGCTTTGCATCTTCCCTTTTTTTCATAGCAATATCTTCTTTAGGCGTAACCACTTTTTGTGCATTACTGAAAATGGAATATACCCAAGTAGCCGGCTGATAGCCGTTTTTTATTAACAAGGCAAACATTATCCCTGAAAAAATTCCTCCGGCCAGCAATAGCAGTACGCCTTTTGAAGTCATGTAATAGGACAAAGTAGTAAGCGCTAAGTAAATGCCTACTATAAGAAATGCCGGAATCCCAAATTGGTCACTCAAATGGAGTTTTTGCTTCGGAGATATCATTAGAACTGCTATTCCTAATGCTGCAATGCCGGCGTAAGAGCCCATAATAAATTCATCTCTTCGCAGGATAAAAATTTCGGACATGAATCGCAGGCCAACGAGGTAAAAAATCCCTCCAAAAAACAAACCGTAAAAGAATAAAGGAAGTACCTGCTTATAACCAACTAAATTTTGTAGAAGCGAAGCAAAGCCATAAGCCCAGATCATATTGGTGATCCAATCCCAAAAACCATGATGTGCTAAACCATAACTAAGTATCGTCCACCATTTATGTTTAAATATCTCGATCGTAGACAATCCAATATTAGGATACA
>CBFGYQ010000208.1:0-4229 GCA_965652995.1 uncultured bacterium | reverse complement strand
AAGAACGTTGCACATGAACTTTACCAATGGATGCATGGCTGCGATCTGGGTGGTTATAATTCTAATAAATTTGATATTCCGGCGTTAGCTGAAGAGTTTTTAAGAGCAGGTATAGATGTCGATTTTACGGAGCGTAATATGATAGATGTGCAGCAGATATTTTTCAAAATGGAAAGTAGATCCTTAACTGCAGCGTATAAATTTTATTGCCAAAAAACCTTGGATAATGCACATAGTGCTGAAGCAGATGTGAATGCTACAATTGATGTGCTGGAAGCCCAACTGGATAGATATGAAGAACTGTCTCATGAAGTGAAAGCTCTTCATAAATTTACCGGAGGCGAACAATTTGTGGACTATGCACGTCGCATCGTAATGAAAGATGGGCATCCGATTTTCAATTTTGGGAAATATAAAGGCATGAAAGTGGAAGATGTTTTTACTAAAGAACCGCAATATTATGACTGGATGATGCAGGCAGATTTTGCACTTCATACAAAGCAAAAAATATCTGAAATACTTAATAAAATGAAACTTAAGAATCTAGGATTGAAGTCTTAGAAAATTATTTAACGCTGCTATCAATTCATTATTCATTATTTTTCCGAAAAATACCTCTAGGCTCCATTGGACAAGCTCGTTATCATACCTACTTACAACGAAAAAGAGAACATTGAAAAAATAATCCGCAAGGTACTGTCCTTGTCGGGTGGCTTTCATGTTTTGATAGTGGATGATGGTTCTCCTGATGGCACTGCAAGGATCGTAAAATCTTTACAACAGGAATTTTCTGCCCAACTTCATATTGCAGAGCGTAGTGGAAAACAAGGATTGGGTACTGCGTATATTTTTGGCTTTAAATGGGCTTTAGAAAAGGGCTACGAATTCATTTTTGAGATGGATGCTGATTTCTCTCACAACCCGGACGATCTGCTACGCCTCCATGATACTTGTGCAAATGGTGCTGATGTAGCTGTAGGTAGCCGTTATGTGAGAGGTGGTAAAGTGGTTAACTGGCCAGCAGATAGAATCTTTATATCGAAGGGTGGGGCACTTTATACAAGACTCATCACCTTCATGCCTGTAAAAGACCCCACTGCGGGTTTTGTTTGCTATAGAAGAAGGGTGTTAGAAGCAATTCCGTTAGATAAAGTTCGTTTCATTGGTTATGCTTTTCAGATAGAAATGAAATATCGTGCATGGAAACTTGGATTTAAGATAAAAGAAGTGCCTATCACATTTGTGGACAGAAAAGAAGGAACCTCCAAAATGAGTTCCGGTATTGTGGAAGAAGCGATCTACGGCGTTTGGAAAATGCGAAACTTTGATAAGGAACGGAGATAAGATCAAATCCCAACAACAACTTTTTCTAAATTCTTTAGAATACACACTAAAAAAAGTTGTCAATCATAAAAAAACTATGTTACCTTTGCGCACTAAATTTTAAATAGGGTAGTCATGTTCGCGATAGTAAACATAGCAGGTCAGCAGTTCAGAGTCTCTAAAGATCAGGAACTGTATGTACATCGTCTTGAAGGAAATGCAGGCGATAAAGTAGAATTTTCAGAAGTATTGCTTTCTAGTAAAGATGGTAAGATAGCTACAGGTGGTTCTATGAAAGTTCAAGCTGAAATTATTGATCATTTGAAAGGTGATAAGGTGATTGTTTTTAAGAAGAAACGTCGCAAAGGCTACCAAAAAATGAATGGTCATCGTCAGAGTCTTACAAAAATTAAGATTCAAGGTATTGTTTAATTAAAATATATTTCTGTACATTAGTAAATCATAATAAGTAATGGCACATAAAAAAGGTGAAGGTAGTGTAAAGAACGGTCGCGATTCGCAAAGCAAACGCTTGGGAGTGAAGATATATGGCGGTCAACCTGCAATAGCAGGAAACATAATTGTTCGTCAGCGCGGTACGGTTTATCACCCGGGTGAAAACGTTGGTCTTGGAAAAGATTTTACCATTTTCGCAACTACAGATGGTATTGTTGAATTCCGTAAGACACGCACAAAAACATTAATTTCAGTAAAAGAAGTAGCAGCGCCTGCTGAAGCCTAACCCCTTCAGTACTATTTGGAACTGCGATAAGTTTTTTTGTTTAACCCTTAAATTCAACAACCATGGCAACAGCAAAAAAAGCAGCCAAAAAAGCAGCTCCTAAAAAAGCAGCAGCAAAGAAAGCAGCTCCTAAAAAGGCAGCGAAAAAAGCAGCTCCTAAAAAAGCAGCAGCAAAAAAAGCAGCCCCTAAAAAGGCAGCAAAAAAAGCAGCTCCTAAAAAGGCAGCGAAAAAAGCAGCTCCTAAAAAAATGGTGAAAAAAGCGGCTCCTAAAAAGAACGCGGGACCTAAAAAAGTAGCAGCTAAGAAGAAGAAAAAATAATGAATCATTAGCAACTTGAAGAGACTGTTCTAAAACAGTCTCTTTTTTATTTTGTGGAATTAGTCAAGATCATCATTTTATAGAAGAAAATAAATTTTCAATCGTTCCGTCTTACTTAAATTTGCGCTCCTATGTCATATACCCCAGATAATAATCAACGCCCAAGCAGCTATGAAAGAATGCAGATACCACTTCATATAGGTATGGGTTGTGTTTACATCATTTTCGGAATACTCATTCTTTATGTAAAGTATTTTGGTTCAATGGAGCTGTCGGCTGGTCTTGCATACGCACTTGGTGGATTAATGCTTGTATATGGCACATTCCGTTTATGGAGAGGATTTTCGTTGCTAAGAAAAAGCAATAGGAAAAGGTGACGCGCTGTTAAATTACTGTTAGGAGCTATCTATATTATAGATAAAATACATAAAATTGCCGCCCATGTCCACCACAAGACCAATATTAATATTGTTAGTAAGCTGTTTTATACTTTCTGCATGCGAGCCGAAAGGAGATAAAAAACCAACAGAGACTTTGAGTTCTGGTACGATCTCGATTTCTGCTGATGAAACTTACAAGCCCATTATTGAAGAGGTAAAAAAAGTGTTTGACAGCAGTTTTCCTGATGCACACGTCACTATAAATTACAAGTCTGAAGCAGCTTGCATTAGAGACTTTATGAATGATAGTGCGCGCCTTATTTTAGTAACTCGTGAGCTTTCTGCTGATGAAATGAAATTGTGTGAGCAAAAGAAAGTTGTGCCTACCACATTGCCGGTTGCTAAAGATGCTGTAGCAGTAATATTGAATAAATCTTCTGCGGATACTGCTCTAAGTATTAGTGAACTAAAAGGAATATTGACAGGAAAATTTAGAAAAAAGTACACAGTTGTTTTTGACAATCAAGGTTCCAGTACGTTGCGTTTTATGATGGATTCTATTTTGAAAGGTGAAGTGCTTGGTGCGAATGTTTTTGCAGCGAAAGGAAATGATTCTGTGATCGCTTATGTGGCTAACAATCCGGATGCTATAGGCTTTGTTGGTGTTAGTTACGTTTCTGACTTTAATGATCCTGAAGGTCTTGCTTTTATTTCCAACGTGCGTATCGCAGATGTGTATAATGATAGTTTGCAAAAATTTTACAAACCTTATCAGGCTTATATAGCACCTGATTATTATCCTCTTACTAGAAATCTATTTTACATAAACCGTGAAACCTACCCGGGTCTTGGCACGGGCTTTGCAAACTTTATTACTAAGGAAAGAGGTCAATTGATCTTTAAACAAGCGAGACTTTTTCCGTTGAGAACAAACATCATTTTTAGAGAAGCAGAAGTAAACTCTAAATAAAGCAAATTAAAAAACTGAATAATAAATTGAATAACAAAACCATTATTAGAAAAATGAAACAACCGATTGTAATTATGGCGGCATTGGCGTTTGGGTTTCAGGCTCAAGCACAGTCGCTCGAAGATGGGGTAAAGATGTATAAGTACGAACGTTACGAATCAGCAAAAAAAATATTAGCACCTTTAGCTGCTTCTAGCCCAATGGCTAACTACTATTTGGGATTATCAGAGTTAGGTTTGGAAAATACGAATGAAGCAAAAACTGTGTTTTCTAAATATGCTGACGATGCCGCGAATATGGCTGGTTTAGCACGGGTTGCTTTTGCAAGTAATAATCCTGCAGAAGGGGAGAAGTTGGTAAAGATTGTTGCTGATAAAGCAAAAAAGAAAGAATGGGAACCTCTAAAGTATGCTGCAGATGCTGTAAACTATGGTGGTGGCAATGCGCAAACAGCAATTGATTGGTATAAAAAAGCATTAGAGAAAAACGATAAT
>CBFGYQ010000207.1:0-4236 GCA_965652995.1 uncultured bacterium | reverse complement strand
GTTTGGGGCGGCGCAACGTTTGATGTGTGTATTCGTTTCCTTCATGAAGATCCTTGGAAACGCTTGCGTACCTTGCGTCAAGCCATTCCGAATATTCTTTTGCAAATGTTGATACGTGGCATGAATGGTGTTGGTTATGCTGCTTATCCTGATAACCTAATCGAAAAGTTCATTGAACAATCGTGGGAAAATGGTGTTGATATTTTTAGAATTTTTGATAGCCTCAACTGGATGGAAAATGTTGCACCGAGCATTGAAATGGTCCGCAAAAGAACGAAAGGAATTGCGGAAGCGGCATTATGTTATACAGGAGACATTTTGGATGTAACCAAGAAAAAATATACCCTTGAATATTACCTGCAACTCGCAAAAGATCTAGAAAATGCAGGCGCACACATCCTTTGCATTAAAGACATGTCAGGACTGTTGAAACCTTATGCAGCCAAAGAATTGATAATTGGATTGAAAGAAACCGTGAACATTCCCATTCATCTTCATACGCATGATACCTCTTCATTGCAACCCGCAACTTATTTGATGGCGGTGGATGCCGGTGTTGATGTGATAGATTGCGCTATGGGTTCTTTGAGTGGATTGACATCGCAACCGAATTTTAACGCTGTGGTGGAAATGTTGAAATTCCATGAAAGAGAAAATCCTTACGATATAAAATCACTCAATCAATTCTCTGACTATTGGGGAACGGTGCGTGAATATTATTACCCCTTTGAAAGTGGCTTGAAAGCAGGTGCCGCAGATGTTTTCCAACATGAGATACCCGGCGGACAATATTCTAATCTAAAACCACAAGCAATCGCATTAGGTCTTGGTGATAAATTTGAACAGATAAAAGATACGTATGCTGTAGTGAATGATATGTTTGGCGACATAGTGAAAGTAACGCCGAGCAGTAAAGTGGTGGGCGATATGGCGCAATTTATGGTGGCGAATAGTTTGTCGAAAGAAGATGTTTATGCAAAAGGAGATACTATTTCATTCCCTGAAAGTGTGCAACAATTTTTCTCCGGTGAAATAGGTATGCCGGCAGGTGGTTTTCCGGAAGATTTGCAGCAAATCATTCTCAAAGATAAAAAGCCCAACACCGAACGTGCAGGAAAACATCTTCCTCCGATTGATTTTGATAAAGAACTACAAGAATTTCAACAACAGTACTGTGAAGATTTGACTTTGCTTGATTTTCTTTCCTATAAATTTTACCCCAAGGTTTTTGAAGAAGGCTTGAAGTTTTCAAGAGAGTTTGGTGATGTATCGGTTGTGCCTACTTTGTTATTCTTATATGGGATGAAACAAGGCGAAGACGCCACCATAGAAATTGCCAAAGGAAAAACATTGTTGATACGCTTACTTAGCATCGGACCTGTAGATGAGCATGGAAAACGTATTGTCTTCTTTAAACTCAACGGACAAACACGCAACGTGGAAGTGATGGATAAATCTGTGAAAGTGGATGTAAAAGAAAACAAGAAAATAGACAAGTCAAATCCAAATCAAATTGGTGCTCCGCTGCAAGGAATGTTATCAAAATTATTGGTGAATGAAGGAGATGCTGTGAAGAAAAACCAACCATTATTTGTAATAGAAGCCATGAAAATGGAAACGGTGATCACCGCTAATAATGACGGCAAAGTGAAACAGATAGAATTGGCAACAGGAAGTTTGGTGAATACAGGCGATTTAGTCATGGAAGTAGCTTGATTGTTCTATACGTAAAACACTTATTTTTATAGCCTAAAAACTAGTGTTTCATGAGAAAATCATTATTCATCGCAGGGTTGTGTTGTTGTAGCAACTTGTATGCACAAAATCTGATCGACAATTACCTTATAGGTACTCCGGTATATACGGTAATTGCTTCATCATCAAATTCAGTAAATCAACCTCAGGATTTAGATTTCAAACCACACACAAATGAACTTTGGATTGTAAACAGAGGCAACACAAACGGAGGTTCTAACGTTATCATTTATAATGCAGGAGAAACAGACCAATCTTCCGAATATAGAAAAGATAGTCACTCAGGGCATTTTATGATATATCCAAATGCCATTGCATTTGGTGATAACGGCAACTTTGCAAATACCAACGAAATACAAAATACAGCAAATCCTACATCTACCTTTATGGGTCCGGCTTTATTTTCGGGAGACACTAGCATATTTGCTAAAATATTTCAAAATAACTGGGTAAGCGGATTGCCATTAGGTAGCCACTTAGATATGCTGCATCAAAGCCCTTTCTCAATGGGTATTGCGCACGACTCAGCAAATATTTATTGGGTATTTGACGGACACAATGGCAACTTATGCAAATATGATTTTGCCGGCGACCACAGCCCGGGATATGACGACCATTCCAATGGACTTATTTGGCGTTATACAGATGTACCTCTAACAAGAGAAGCTAATGTAGCTGGACACATGATTCTTGATAAGGCTACAGGTTGGCTTTATATAGTAGATGCCGGCACTAAAAAAATAAAAAGAGTAAATACGAACACAGGCAGTATATCCGGCACTCTTAACGTTCCTTCTACGTCACCAGAACCCTTGGCTGGTTTTTGGGAAGTAACCGGCAGCGTTGTTGAGACTATAGATTCTTTTTTATCTAGCCAACCTTGTGGAATAGACCTTTATAATGGAAGATTGATTGTAGGAGACTATGGGAATGGCGATATAACTGTGTATGACATTTCGGGGTCTACACCATCAAAACTAGGCACAATTGCTACCGGACAAGTAGGTATGGCAGGTGTCAAAATTGGACCAGATGGTAAAATTTGGTTTGTGAATAATACACAAAACAATGTTATCAGAATTGACCCTACAGCAAGCGTTAATGATGATATCGCAGTTGTTTCAATAACAGCTCCAACAATTAATAATTTCGAATCAAATTACTATTATACAGGATTTAATCATTGTGATCTTTCTGTCACTCCTGTTATCACAATAAAGAATACAGGAAGCAATACTATTACTTCCGCTACAATATCCTACAAAATAGATAACGGAACAGCAAGTACCTACAATTGGTCTGGGTCACTTGCAACCGGTGCAACTGTATCTGTAACATTAAACGCAATGACTACTACAAGTGGCAGTCATAAACTTACAGTAGAAGCGACTAATGCAAACGGTGTTGCAGACAAAAACCCGGCAAACAATACTAAAGCAGGTGCATTTAGAGCCTTTGGACCAGCCGTAGCCTATCCTTTTAACGAAGACTTTTCTACTACTACGTTTCCTCCTACTGATTGGACATACCTAGGTCACAACTTTAATAATGAGCAAAGTATAGATGCATCAGTCGGCTCGTTTGGTTCTAATACCGGTAGCTTGAAAATGGACAACTTCAATGGCTATGAAAATATATCTGGACAAAGAGATTACTTGATCACACCTTTAATAAATTTCACCAATGCAACTGCTGCGAGCAATCTATCATTTGCTGTTGCTTATGCGCAATATGATGCTTCTTCCGAAGATGCATTAACAATTAATGTTTCTATGGATTGTGGTCAAACGTGGAGTGAAGTTTATCACAAATCAGGAGCAGCACTTGCTACTGGAACTATGACTACCAGTGCGTTTGTGCCTGGTGCTTCAGACTGGCGTACAGAGTTTGTTTCATTATCTACTTATGCCGGTATACCTGAGGTTATGATTCAATTTAAAACAACAAGCAATTTTGGCAATATGTTGTACGTGGATGATATCGTAATCTCTAACACAACAAGCGTGGCTGATAATAACAAATCTAATTTCTCTGTTTATCCAAATCCTGCAAAAGACATCGTAACCATAGAAGGAGGTACAGCAGGCAGAGCAATGAGTGTAAGTGTTTATGATATGATGGGTAAATTGGTTAAACAATCTCCACACAATACAGGCAAAGTGAATATTGATTTGTCAAGCCAAACAAACGGCACTTATATTATTAAAGTGGTTTCCGGCAGTGATACGCACCAAGAAAAAATAACTATAGTAAAATAATTCTTAAAGACGTTTTCTCTAAAAGCTACTTCGTAAATGAGGTAGCTTTTTTTATTTGAAACGTACATCTGCTGCGAAAGGATCGATCGTTACTTCGTATCGTTTATTGTTCAACGGCTGCATTTTGTCCAGATCATATACACTGTAATATCCGTTTCTGCCATCGCAAGTTGCTGAATTATGATGCGGTATTGGTCCATCGGGATCAATATTTCTACTGAAT
>CBFGYQ010000206.1:0-4257 GCA_965652995.1 uncultured bacterium | reverse complement strand
TTGACGTAGTGCCATCAGGTAGTGTCCATAAATAACTTACAGAATCAATAATGCCAGGAGCACTAGCTTGCAACACAACTGTACTGTCAACGTTACTACAGTGAAATCCGTCGCCCGTAACTGTAGCAACGTACTCAATATTAACTATATAATCTTCAACTTCTCCATAATAAGGATTATGGCATCCGGTGATAGAAGTACCCGGATATGATTGTGAGTAATCGGCATCTAATATCACTCGCATCCCTGTAATGCCACTTGCCGCTGTAAGAGGCACTTGAAAAGTTCCTGTATGAGTAGCATTACCCATAGGAGTAAGAACAGGATGTAGCCCACCTGCGTGTACACGTTCGTTTGTGGAATAAGTGCCGTCTCTGTCATAATCTATAAACACTGCAGTACCATATTGATAATAATTATAAGATGCACAGCTTGATATCTGAAGTGAGAATGGTACAACCTGCCCCTTAGCCAATTTCGTAGGAGTTAGACTAGTAAAGTCGGTATAAGTAACGTTGTTACACGGTGAGGTGTTTGCGTTACCATTTAATATTACATTAGTGATATTTTCATAATAATTATAACTTGCTTTTGACGTACAATAGCATGGGGTCAATGAAGACACCAAGACAGGAACAGTAGTATCAGACTGTCCTCCATTAGCACATATTAAATACATGCGATAATAGGTAGGGGCTGTCTGAGAAGTGATATTGTATTGGAAAAAAGTAGCACCGGGTATATCTGCCCATGTGCCATTACATCCAGTTTTTTTCTGCCATTGATATGTAAGCCCCCCAGCACCAGTAGTACCTACTGTAGTTAGATAAGAAGTAGGACACCCTGAAACAAAAACAGCAGTACCAGCTACAGGCTTGTTACTACAAGGTGTGCCATAAGTACCTTTCAAAACAATATCGTCTAAACCCCAGCCATTGATATTGAAAGAGTAGACACCATGAGCCGTAAACCGCAACTGAATATTTGCACTGTTTGTACCTGGTAAAAATTGATTAACAGGAGCCACATCAAAAGACCCTGCTGCGTTTGTATAGTTGATAAGGGTTGTCCAAGTAGGCGACCCAACAGTTTTGTATTCAATTTTAAATTCTTCTAGAGTACTTGTTGAGTAATTATTCAGTTGCAGTTTATAATCCAAAGTAAGGTTTACAAATGGTGCGCTGTTGATAATGGGGCTTTCTAATGAAATGGAGTAATTGTTAATTGATGGCGACCAACTAAAATAAGCGTTGGGAGCAACTGCACCAAGAGGTGTGTATGCGTTCCATCCTAACCAGTTAGGTTGTCCATTTGGAAATGTCCATCCGTTAGTTGTAAAGGAAGATGATGTCCAATCTTCACTAAATATCGTTACTTGCGCATTGAGTTTATTAGAACAAAACAGAAATAACCCGATAAGTAAGGCGTAAAATTTATTCATAAAACAATATAATTTTTGTATACTGGATTGGTAAAAATAATCAAATTTTGAATGTTACAATAAGATATTTTCAACTTTTCTTAACAGATAAACTGTACTTCTTTAGGGCATACTCTATATCAGTGACGAGTATTTGAGGGTATTGTGTTAGAAGCACCGGATTGTAAACACCAACACCATGATTGAACTCAGCAATCCCCATAAACTAACACGTATATACATTACATTTTGAATCAACAGTGATAGCATTTCCATGGTAATTATTATTGCGATGTATATTGACAAATTAACTGATCAGAAAACATAAACGACAGTTTCATTACCTACATTTGCACCCATGTATCCTGATTTTCAATTCTTACTCCAAGATTTATTAGGCATCGATGCGCCGGGATGGCTTTCTATTTTCAAGGTTTTTGGGTTGTTTGTGGCTATAGCTTTTTTAGCTGCTGCTTATGTACTAGTTAAAGATCTAAAACGCAAAGAAGCTTTAGGTTTGATGTTGCCGGAACATCAAATTGTAAAAACAGGAGAACCATTAAAAACTTCAGATTTAATCACCACCATTCTTATTGGTTTTGTCTTGGGTTACAAGATTGGTGGTTTCTGGAGTCATTGGCAGACAATTGCTCCCAATCCTTTAGGCTATATTTTTTCATTGCAAGGCAATCTTCTTATAGGGGTAGTATTTGCGGTCATTTTGGGCTATGCAAAGTATGCCGAAAAGAAAAAGCAACAATTGGATGAACCTGTAGAAAAGAATGTTGCCGTCTATCCGCACATGCGCATTACAGAATTTATAGTTGTTGCAATGATAGCAGGATTAGCAGGTGCAAAGATTTTTAATGCCTTAGAAACTTGGGAAAGCTTTATCAAAAATCCTGTTGAAAGTTTATTGTCATCATCAGGGCTCACATTTTATGGTGGATTGATAACAGCTGCAATCGCAGTATCATGGTATGCTAAAAAACATAAAATACCGGTAAAACATTTGGCTGACTCCTTTGCTCCTGCGTTAATGCTTGCCTACGGTATCGGTCGTTTTGGTTGCCATTTTGCGGGCGATGGAGATTGGGGAATTTTCAATAGTGCTTATATCACTGATGTAGCAACAGGTATTTTACAGCCGGCTACACAAGGGGCATTTTTATCTACTATTCAAATGGATTCTGGTTATTTGGCAGAGCTGACGCACCAGTTTAACAGCGTTGATAAAATACCACATTTATACGAACCAGCCAGTTCTTTACCAAGATGGCTAGTCGCGATGAATTATGCACATAATGTAAACAATGAAGGCGTAAGATTATTAAACGATGCAAGCAATTACAATCATGTACTACCCACAGCAGTTTTCCCTACTGCTATGTGGGAAGCTGTGGTATGTATTGGATTATTCTTTGTCTTGTGGGCATTGCGTAAGCACATGAAACATGCTTGGCATCTAACAGGAATTTACCTTATTCTTAATGGAGTTGAACGTTTCTTTATAGAAAAGATCAGAGTGAACACCACTTATGATTTAGGTTTTATTCAACCTACTCAGGCAGAGATCATCTCGTCTGTTTTTGTATTGTTAGGCTTGAGCCTACTTATCTTCTATCGTGATAAAGAAGTAAAGACCACATAAAACAAGTATTGATAACGAATCGTTAGCAACATAAATTTCTTTCTTTTTCAAAAACTGATTGTATAAGTTTGTAGCATTAATTCACCTCCTACAATTATTATACTCTTTGGACAAGGTACGTATCGTAGTAGCTGACGACCACCATATACTGCTTGATGGATTAAATGCTCTTCTGCAAAAGCAAAAGGATATTCAAGTAGTTGGATTATTTAATAATGGAAAGGATGTATATGATGCGATCCCTAATTTGGATATAGATGTAGCCTTAATAGACATCAACATGCCTGAAATGGATGGGCATGAATTAACGCTGAAAATCAAAAAAGAATATCCTCATATTCACGTCATCATCCTCTCTATGCATGATGATGCCGGACACATTATGGAATTGATCGAAGCTGGCGCATCAGGCTATTTACTAAAGAACGTAACTGACAAAGAATTGCTTGACGCTATAAAAACCGTTGCATCGGGTAAAGTATATTTTTCAACGGAAGTGTCTGAAAAGATCGCTGCGATGGCTATGCAAAACCAACGCAAATCAGATGATGATATTGAACCAAGACTTACAGAGCGAGAACTTGAAATTTTAAAACTGATAGCGCAAGAATTTAGTAATGCGCAAATAGCTCAAACATTATTCATCAGTGAACGAACTGTAGAAACCCATCGCAAAAACATGCTGCGCAAAACGAACAATAAGACCATTCTAGGTTTATTGAAGTATGCTATGGAAAAACGAATTATCTAGTTAATCGACGTTCACGCCAAGCATTTTTTAGTAACACCCATTCTCTTCTTATTTTATACTGTCTAAAATATTCATAGCAGCCATAGACAAGCGTTGCTGAAAACCAAATTGCTAAAATCTTTGAAGCCCAGATTATTTTGGGTGTAATACTTGGCACATATTCAGGTACGTACTTAGCAAGACTTAAAACATAAGGAATCGAAGCAAGAACATACAATTTGTAATTCTTGGAAATAACGCCATAGAAAAAGAAGAAAATGATGATAGGCTGTGCGTAGCGTTCATGCATTTCCACATTAAAATAATAACATAAAAGCGTAATTAATCCCGCCGCTAAGAATACCATTTGCTTGATGTCTTCACTAATAACTTGTTTTGAAATTTTGTATCGAAATGAACGCAGAGCTAATGGTAGCAATACCAAAACACTAGAAT
>CBFGYQ010000205.1:0-4267 GCA_965652995.1 uncultured bacterium | reverse complement strand
CTTTTCGCTTCTTCTATCAATGCATCCATCAATAATTGACCGATGCCTTTACCACGATGTTCTTCCGTGACTAAAATATCTTCAAGATACATGCGTTGTCCTTTCCAAGTAGAGAAGCGAATGTAATACAAAGCAAAACCGACAATTGTTTTTTCGCGATCTTCACTTTCCATGTTACCCTTTCCACGCTTGGAGAGGGACGGAATGAGGTCGTTTCGTTCTGCGACAAAAGCCCACCAAACAGGCTTTTCACCAAAGCCGCTTTCTTTAAAATGCTCTAAAGTCACCGTCACTTCATTAGCTGCGCGTTCGTAATCGGCAAGTTCCTGCACCAGTTTCAAAATCTGTTCACAATCTTTCTCTTCCGCTCTACGAATGTTGATGCTATCTTTAATAGGCATAATCTTATTAATAATCAACGAAAACAATATAAACGTAAAATCTAAGTTAAAGCAATTGAAGGGATGGTTGCGAAGTGTAACTTTAGTGAGGTTTCACGCGGTGTAGGTTTCACACAAAGAAACTACGAAAACAAGGTACTACAAAGTAAGTCGTTGTTACTTAGTATTCTTTGTGTACGTTGTGTGAAACTTGCTCAATAGAAAAACGAACGATGAACGGAGCGTCGCAACGATGTTTTAATCGGAGAGAATAAGCTAAGTGCAAAAAATAAAATAAACAGAAGTATCAAAAACATAATCATATAACACAAACACTTGTGGGGTGAGGTAAACAAAATCACAAATCAACACAACAACAAATCAACATAATGAACACACAAGGTGAAATACTATGGGTGGATGACGAGATAGATAGTTTGAAATCGCAAATACTTTTTTTGAAGAACAAGGGCTATGAGGTGACACCGTTTACGAACGGACATGATGCACTGGAGCATTTGAAAAGTAGTCAGGTAGATGCGGTGCTTTTGGATGAAAGTATGCCAGGATTAACTGGTTTGGAAACTCTCGCGCGCATCAAAGAAATGTTGCCGCAACTACCTGTGGTAATGGTGACGAAGAACGAAGCTGAGTACATCATGGAAGAAGCTATCGGTTCACAGATAACGGATTATTTGATAAAGCCCGTAAATCCCAACCAAGTGCTGCTTTCGTTGAAAAAGATCATTGACAGTAAGCGTTTGGTTTCGGAAAAAACAACCTCTGCTTATCAGCAAGATTTTCGCAATCTTTTCATGGCACTTTCATCCAATCCTAATCATGAAGAGTGGAAAGAACTTTATAGAAAGTTGGTGTATTGGGAATTGGAAATGGCTCGTAGCAACAGCGATGAAATGATGGAAGTTTTGACAACGCAAAAGCAAGAAGCCAACACCGAATTTTATAAATACATTGCTAAGAACTATGCTAAATGGATAAAAGGAAGTGACGATGCACCGTTGTTTTCGCACGACTTGATGAAGGAAAAAATATTGCCTTTCGTAGAGGAACAAACAAAACCAACGTTTATGGTGTTGATAGATAATTTGCGTTTCGATCAATGGAAAGCCATACAACCGATACTTGGCGAATACTTTAGAGTGGTGGAAGAAGATTTGTATTACAGCATCTTACCTACTGCTACACAATATAGTCGCAACGCTCTTTTCGCAGGCATGTTGCCGATGGATATAGAAAAAAAATTCCCAAACGAATGGAAAAATGATGATGAAGAAGGCGGTAAAAATCTTTCGGAAAGTGTGTTCTTAAAAAACCAATTGCTGCAACAAAAGAAAGACAAACTGAAATGGCAATACGTCAAGATCACGAACAATGATGATGGTAAATTGTTGGAAGACAACATTCATAATTATCTCAATAATGACCTCAATGTTATCGTTTACAACTTTGTGGATATGCTTTCGCACGCACGTACCGAGATGGAAGTGTTGAAAGAATTAGCGGGTGATGAAATTTCGTACCGTTCGCTTACGGTGAGTTGGTTTGAACATTCGCCACTCTTCCGTGCACTCAAAAAAATCGCAGATAAAGATATACAAATCATCATCACTACTGACCACGGCACTACGCAAGTGAAGACACCAAGCAAGTGCATCGGTGACAGACAAACCACTACCAACCTGCGCTACAAACACGGACGCAATTTGCAGTATGAGGAGCGCGATGTGTTGGCATTCAGAAATCCGAAAGAAGCAGGACTGCCACAGCCGAATGTGAGCAGTACGTTCATCTTCGCCAAGGAAGACGTTTTTCTTTGCTACCCCAACAATTACAATCATTACGTGAATTACTATCGCAATACCTTCC
Source organism: uncultured bacterium (assembly GCA_965652995.1). Taxonomy (GTDB): domain Bacteria; phylum Bacteroidota; class Bacteroidia; order Chitinophagales; family Chitinophagaceae; genus JAFIGV01. The sequence continues at coordinate 2,000 of CBFGYQ010000205.1, read as the reverse complement.
AACACGGCGGCATCTCGCTGGAGGAAATGTTGATACCGGTAGTGAGGCTGGTGAGTAAATAGTTTGGTTGAGTGTTGTGTGTCACACTGAGCGTAGTCGAAGTGTGAGTGATTGTTGTTCGAGCGAGAGAATGACGATGAAACTTTGGTGGCGATGGCACCGTTCAAGTGAGGATTAGTATTTCGCGTTTTCTAATGATTTAAAAAAACTGAAACATCTAAATGCAAAAAGTAGCGTTACTTCTATCTGTTATTTTAAACATCACATTGTCTGTCAGTGCGCAAAAATATCATGTAAACATTTCAGAGAAATACAATAATAACCTCGACAAACTTCAAAATAATGAACGATTAAGAAACGCAGTAGATACATTTCTTAAATACAAAAACAAAGATACTTTAAACCAATTCTGCATACCTTCTGACCAAAAACTTTGGGGAAAACCATTTAAAGATTTGATGTGGATGGAATATTATTTTGTGGGAAACAACCCCATGACACCGACGATATTAGGTGCTATTGAAGTAGATAGTACAGCTTTCTCAAAAAAATATCTAATGAAGATTGCGTACACGTCAAACGATGATAGTATTCATAATTCTGTTGTTTGTGTTTACAATTTTTTCATACAACTTCATAACAATAACAACGGCTTTTCTTTTGAACGATATACTAATCACATTCTCAGTCAATGGCATAAAAAGCAAGTAGGCAATATTTTGTACTACAAAGCTAGCGAAGCATCATTCAATATGCTAGAAGCAAAAAAAATGAATTCATTCAATGATAGCATTGCAAAATTATTCAAGGTTGATCCTTTAAAATGCGCTTACTTTTCATGTCGAAATCCTATTGAATTATTTCAACTAAAAGGGTTTGATTATGTGTTCAATATGTTTCTCGCAAAGACTGGGGGACAGGCTGTATGGGGAGGAGAAGGAAGTGATTTTGAGTATATCCTTTATTCTGGTAATAACAAAGAATTCTATCCTCATGAGATTTGCCACTTTTACATAAATAAATTGATTAAACAAGAATGTTCGCGACTTGCGGAAGAAGGAATTGCTACTTTTTTAGGCGGGAGTTCTGAGCAATCTTACTCTTATCACGCGAGAGCTTTAAAATTATTTCTCGATAAAAGCCCTAATAAACGTGTTTTCGATTTGTTTTCTGACAATTCAAAAATCAACGAACACACTTCAATGCTTTACGCAACAGGAGCTGTAATTGCTGATATGGCATACGAGAAAAAAGGATTGGAAGGATTCAGAAAATTCTTAGCTATTTCCGAGAAACAATTGAAAGAAGAAGTGCCAAAAATCTTTGACTTTTCTTCAGAAAAAGAATTTGAAGAAGCTTTCTACAAAAAACTAAAACAATATGATTAGAAGTATGATAAGTTTGCTTGGTGTAATGTTTGTGATATTCTAAAACTAATAATTGATAAAAATGAAAAACCTGTTATTGACTTTATGTTGCTTGATTGGATTGTCCATCACATCTATGGCTGGCGATAAAATTGCTAAGATTAAAGTGAAAGCATCTATTTATTGCGACCACTGTCAGCAATGCGAAAGTTGCGGTAAGCGATTAGAAAATGCGGTATACAGTGTGAAAGGTGTTAAACGCATGGACTTAAATGAAGAAAACAAAACCGTTGATGTGGTTTATAATTCTACCAAAACCAATGCTGATAAGATCAGAGAAGCTATTGCTAAAGTAGGTTTTGATGCAGATGATATGAAAGCCAATCCTGAAGCGTATGCAAAATGGGATGAGTGTTGTAAAAAGCAGTAATTTACTTTTACATTTTGACTTTGTAAAACATGGAAGAACAAATAACCGCACCCTCCACCGATGCTTCTGCATCTATACAACATCTCATCTCGCAGATAGAAAAAGTAATACGTGGTAAGCGGTCACAGATAGAATGTGTGATAACGTGTTTATTAGCCGGGGGTCATATCTTGATGGAAGATAATCCCGGTACAGGGAAGACG
>CBFGYQ010000204.1:0-4280 GCA_965652995.1 uncultured bacterium | reverse complement strand
GCAGATTTCAAAAGCCCTTTTGCATCATAAGGATTGGAAACAGAAATGACTTTTAAGCCCGGAATATTGGCATACCAACTTTCAAAAGCTTGCGAGTGTTGTGCACCTAGCTGACCGGCAGATCCATTAGGCCCGCGAAACACGATAGGACAACCGAAATGCCCGCCACTCATAGAGAGCATTTTTGCAGCATGGTTAAGAATTTGATCTAAAGCTAATACAGCAAAATTCCACGTCATGAACTCAACGATGGGACGAGTACCATTGGATGCTGCACCAACAGCTATTGCTGCAAAACCCAATTCTGCAATAGGGGTATCTATAATACGACGATCACCAAATTCTTCCAACATTCCCTGGCTTACTTTGTAAGCACCATTGTATTGTGCTACTTCTTCACCCATTAAAAATACGCGCTCATCAAGTCGCATTTCTTCTTCCATTGCTTCTCTAAGTGCCTGACGGAATGGTATGGTACGCATGTATTAGTTCTGTTTTTTGAGGGCGTAAAGATAGTAGAAATGGTCGGATAATTTTGATTACCACAGCTATCTGATAATTACTCGTAAATAGGAGTATTTTTTGGGTGATTTTGTTTTTATCTAATCTTGTTAATAGTGTTAGAAATTAACTTCATACAAACGACAATCATGAGGTTACAAATCGTCACTATTTTCTTTTTCATTACAAATTTCTGCAATGCACAAGATATTCCTAGAAAAGCATGGCTAGGTATTTCTGGTAGTTTTCATAATTCAAGATTTGTAATTGACGCTGTAGTTCCTAAAAGTACCATGCATCATATGGATTTACGTAAACATGATACGCTGCTTTCGATCAATTTGATACCGATTACTAATACAGTTACTTTCAACAAAGCCATAAATAATATTCGAGGTGGAGATAAGGTACATATTACATTCAAACGAGGAGCAAAGAAAATGTTGGCAAGAATAAATGCTGTATCGAAACCTTTTGAATCATCTGAACTAGCAGATGTACAATACGATTGGGTGGATTATAACAATTGTAAACTTCGAGCGATCACCCGTTTTCCAAAGGGAAAAAATAATATACCTGCGGTGATGTTGATTCCCGGATACAATTGCGGTTCGATAGAAAATTTTAGCACAGGAATTTATAAAAGGTTGATAGAAGCATGGCTACTTGCGGGCTATGCAGTTGTTACTATTGAAAAATCAGGACTTGGAGATAGTTATAAATGCGCACCATGTAGTGAAGTGGATCTTGTAACAGATATTCAAACATTTGATGCAGGATATAAATACATGGAAAATTTAGATAGAGTAGATAAGCACAATTTATTCATCTGGGGGCATTCTATGGGTGGTGTTATTGCTCCCGAGGTAGCGAAGCTTCATCATCCTAAAGGTGTAATTGTTTATGCCACCGTCTTTCGTCCGTGGAGTGAGTTTTTATTAGAAATGCATCGTGTACAAGCTCCTTTAGATGGAAAATCTTATATTGAAACAGAAAACTATGTGCGTAAGCTACAGAAGATTTATTACGAATTTTTTAGACTAAAAAAATCTCCTGCAGAGTTGTACAATATTCAAGAATATAAAGAGACGGTAGTTTCTGAACTGGAGTATAAGGAAAGTGACAACAATATGTGGGGAAGGCATTGGCGATATTGGCAGCAAATAGATTCATTGGATCTTGCAGCAAGTTGGTCGGCTGTGAAATGTCCTGTATTCTCCATTTTTGGTGGTGCTGATTACATCGCTTGTTCAGAGTTTGAACATCAACTTATCGTAAGTACGGTCAATAGTATTCATCCAGGTAATGCAAAGCATTTACGGATAGAAGATATCGATCATCTTTTAGTGCAAAATAAAGATTGGAAAGAAGCACATAAGAATATTTCTAACAGAGCCTATCGTGAAAATCACATGCATCCTGATTTTGCAAATTATGTGGTGGAATGGATGAATAGCGTGAAAGAAAATCAATAACGTTAATGCATAGCCTCACTCATATCCATCTTCTTTCCTTTATTTCCCTTCACCAAAAACATAAAAGGAATACATACCAAAAACATAATACCGATGTACAAGAACACATCCATGTAAGACAATACCATTGACTGTTTCATTACATTGTATTCCAAGGCTTGGTAAGCACTTTTCAAAGCAGCATCGGCAGTCATTCCTTTTGCCATAAAATTTTGTTGCATGCCCATCACTCGTTCTTGTACAGTAGGGTTGTTTGCATCCAAATGGCTGACCAGCGCGTTGCGATGAGTAGTGCTTTCCATGGAAATGAATGTTGTAATTAACGCTACACCAAACGAACCACCCAACTGTCGCATCATACCTGTGAAAGCCGCTCCCTTACCAATCTCAGGACCCTTCAGTGTAGAAAGCGAAAGAGTAGTGATAGGAATAAACAACATGCCCATTCCTACACCACGCACGATCAATGGCCAGAAGAAATTATCAGCTCCTGTGTCTGGTGTGAGAATTTTATAACCCCAAAAACTATAGATGAAAAATAGCAACATGCCACCTGCTACCAAATATTGTTGTGGTACGCCGCGTTGCAAAAGTTGCCCGATGATAGGCATCATAAAAGCTGTGGTGAGTGCAGCCGGTATCATCAGCATACCTGATTGTGTGGCTGTCCAACCGAGCGTAGATTGTGTATAAAGCGGAATAACGAATGTAGAACCATATAATCCAAAACCTAAGATGAAAGATAAAATGGTTCCTACTCTTAGATTTCCATTCTTCAAAACTCGCAAATCAACGATCGGGTTTTTATAAGTGAGTTCTCGCCAGATAAAAAAGAAAATTCCAAACACTGCCAATACACAAAGTGTAATAATCGTTGAACTGCTAAACCATTCATCATCATGTCCTTTCTCCAACACATATTGTAATGAACCAATAGCTAACGCCAGCAAACCAATTCCTAACCAGTCTATATTTTTCTTGTCAGTTTTCTCTTCGTATCTAGGGCTACGCACATAACGCAATGTCAAAATCGTAGCGATGATACCGATAGGCAAGTTGATGTAAAAAATAAAAGGCCAAGAAAAATTATCAGTGATATAACCTCCCAACGGCGGACCGAGTGTAGGTCCAATGATAACACCTAAACCATAGATCGCTTGCGCCATTCCACGCTTTTCAGGAGGGTAACTTTCTGTGATGATCGTTTGTGATGTTACCAACAATGCGCCACCACCAAGACCTTGTATAAAACGAAAAATCACCAATTCCCAAATGCTTGTAGCATTACCACAGAGAAAAGAAGCAACTGTAAAGATGATGATGGAAGCAGCAAAATAATTTCTTCTCCCGAATTGTTGCGAGAGCCAACTCGTCATCGGAACGATGATAACATTGGCGATTGCATAAGCAGTAATCACCCAACCCACTTCTGTAAGTGTAGCACCAAGATTGCCACGCATGTCATTCAATGCTACGTTTACAATGGTGGTATCTACAATTTCAAGCAGCGCACAGAATATCGCTGTGATGGTCACGACCACGCGACGCATTCCGTATTCTACCAATGAATTTTGATCAGTCATTTTGTTTGTTATTTGTGATTTTGCCGATGGGTTATTTTGTACATCATCAAATCAGCTAATTTTCAAATCTTCAAATTGTTTTTTTTGTACTTAGCTTGGTTGCTACTATAATACATTGTTGCGTCGCACTCTTGTACGTTCTTTTTTCTACTGAGCAGTTCCATGTTTATGTTTATTCGCGTCATTGCGAGGAAGAACGACGAAGCAATCTCACAATAGCATTTTTCTTGTCATTATAGTTTAGGCTTAGAGGTTCATATTTACTTGAGATTGCTTCGCTCCTCGCAATGATGTGGAGTATAAAAAGCTTCATAGAAATTCTCATTTGAACGGTGCTATCGCCACTGAAGTTTTATCGTTATTCTTTCGCTTGGACAACAAAAATTTCTTAATCAACAAACACATCAGCTTTCACATTCATACCCGGTCTTAGCTCTGCAATTGCTTTGTCGTTCTTGTTCGTAAACTCAATTCTCACAGGAACACGCTGTACCACTTTCACAAAATTTCCGGATGCATTGTCTGGAGGTAACAACGCAAAACGTGCGCCTGTAGCGGGCGAGAACGATGCTACACGTCCTTCGAAATCATGTTCTGGATACGCATCTACATGCACGATCACTTTCTGTCCTTCCTTCATTTTGTCGAGTTGTGTTTCTTTAAAATTGGCAGTTATCCAAGTCGTTTTATCATTTACGATGCTGAAAAGCGATTGCCCCAT
>CBFGYQ010000203.1:0-4302 GCA_965652995.1 uncultured bacterium | reverse complement strand
GTAAAAAGTGCGATGATGGTTTCTGTCATGAATTATTGTTTACGGAAATTGTATTTTTTACGACTTAGTTAATGAGATTACTTTCCTTCCACCACGATCACAATCTCCCCTTTCGGTGCATTTGTTTCATAGTGTTTTGCAAGATTTTCTAAATTATCTTTCCTTGTCTCTTCAAACATTTTTGTAAGCTCTCTACACACAGCAGCATTTCTTTCAGCACCAAAATATTCGGCAAGTTCTTTCAATGTCTTCACCAATCTATGTGGGCTTTCATAAAGAATAATGGTACGTTCTTCCTCTGCCAATTGTTTCAACATGGTTTGTCTTCCTTTTTTCAATGGCAAAAAACCTTCGAACACAAAACGATTGCTCGGTATGCCGCTTTGCACAATTGCCGGAACAAAAGCCGTGGCACCCGGCAGGCATTCAACAGGAATATTTTCTCTGATACATTCTCGCACCAATAAAAACCCCGGATCGGAAATGCCTGGCGTACCTGCATCAGTAAGCAACGCCAATGTTTTACCCGACTTCAGTTGATCGATAAGATGTGCTAAAACTTTATGCTCGTTATGCTGATGATATGGGGTGAGCGGTTTTTGAATATCGTAATGCTTCAACAAAATAAAACTCGTTCGTGTGTCTTCACACAAAATACCATCTGCTTTTTTCAACACATCTACTGCGCGATAAGTAATATCGCCCAAGTTGCCAATGGGTGAAGGAACGAGATACAAACGCATTGTTAGGCTTCCGTCAAAGTGAAATCAAACGCTTCCATCACCTGATTGACTAACAATTTCTTGCAAGCTTCAGTCGTTAATTTTTCTGCTTCTTCTTTGTTAGCCGCTTCGATGTTTAAAGTAATATGTTTGCCTATGCGCACATCTTGCACCTGATCCAAACCAAGATTGTGCAAATTGTTGTTTACAGCCTTGCCTTGAGGATCCAATAATTCTTTCAAAGGCATTACATTGATATGTGCAGTAAATTTCATCGAGTATCTTTTTGAGAATGCAAAAGTAAAGCTTCATGAGCGTAATTCTATTTTCAATAGCAAAACAAAAAAACGTCTCAAAAGAGAGACGGCTAAGTATATCTTCACGCTTCAACTATACTTAGGATGACCGAAACGAGATACTCTAAGCCTCAACGAAATTTGGGGCTTTGGCTTTTTATACCGAATTTTGCACCTCAAATTTTTAAACAATTAAAAGGAATATACAATGAGTGTTACTATTTCCGCATCAGAAATAAACAAATTACGTCAGCAAACAGGGGCTGGTATGATGGATTGTCGCAAGGCGCTTACAGAATCTAATGGTGATTACGAAGCTGCTATAGACTGGTTGCGCAAACAGGGGCAAAAAGTTGCAGCAAAACGTAGCGACCGTGAAGCGAAAGAAGGTGTGGTAATTGCAAAAACAACTGCTGATAACAAAACAGGCATTGTAGTGTGCGTAAGTTGTGAGACCGATTTCGTTTCTAAAAATGCTGATTTCGTAGCGTTCACTCAAAGCATTGCTGATGCTGCTGTTGAAAATAATGTAAAATCTGCTGAGGAATTGAATGAAGTAAGCATTAATGGTGCTAAGGTATCTGATCTTATCAATGATAAATTGGCTGCTATCGGTGAAAAAATTGGTATCGTTCGTTTTGAAAGAGTAGAAGCCCCTTATGTGTCAGCTTATATTCACGGTGCAAATCGTATAGGTGTGTTGGTAGGTTTGTCTAAAGAAGCTCCTGAAGCGGGTCGCGATGTAGCTATGCAAATTGCTGCTATGAACCCTGTAGCGGTAGATGCGAATAGTGTAGCTCCGGAAACTGTAGAGCGCGAAAAAGCAATCGTGATGGATACCATGAAGGAAGACCCTAAAATGGCAGGAAAACCTGAAGAAATGTTGGCAAAAATTGCAGAAGGCAAATTGAACACTTTCTTTAAAGAACAGACTTTGTTAGCTCAACCATTTGTAAAAGATGGTGGTAAATCTGTAGCAGAATATTTGAAAAGTGCTGGCGATGTAACTGTTACAGAATTTAAGCGCGTAGCTTTGGGATAAATGATTTTTCAAGGATGAAAAAGCGAGACACTATGTTCTCGCTTTTTCTTTTTATCATAATCAGTTTGAGCATGGATAATGCGATATATTTGCCATTATGAAAAAGATATTGGTAACAGGTGGCTGTGGGTATATCGGAGGGCATACTATCGTTGATTTGATAGACAATGGGTTTGAAGTAATATCTGTAGATGATCTATCAAAAGGCTCTTTAAGAATGCTGCATGGGATAGAGAGAATAATACGCAAACCGGTGAAGAATTATAAAGTGAATCTTTGCAATCTTGAGGACACTCAAGCGATATTCATAGAAAATCCTGACATAGTAGGTATCATCCATTTTGCAGCATTCAAATCTGTACCGGAGTCTGTTGAATTTCCATTAAAATACTATCGTAATAACATTGATTCTTTGGTTAACATTTTACAATGTGCAAAAGACTATGGCGTAGATAATTTTGTATTCTCATCGTCCTGTTCTGTGTATGGTAATCCTGATAGTTTGCCTGTAGATGAAGGCGCCATGTTGAAAGAAGCAGAATCGCCTTATGCAAGAACTAAACAAATGGGAGAAGCAATATGCGCAGATTATGCAAAAGTGAATAAAGCATTTAGCACAATACTGCTACGTTACTTTAATCCTGTAGGCGCACACCCTTCTGTTATGATTGGCGAGCTTCAAGAAAAACCTGAAAACCTTGTGCCTGTCATTACGCAAACGGCTATTGGCAAAAGAGAATCCATGAGTGTATTTGGCAATGATTATGACACGCGTGATGGTTCTTGCATTCGGGACTATATACATGTAATGGATATAGCCAATGCACATACTAAGGCTTTGCAGTATATGCTTGACAAAAAGAACAAAGAGCGTTGCGAAATTTATAATTTAGGTACAGGAGAAGGTGTTACTGTACTTGAACTCATAGAAGCTTTTGAAAAAATTGCATCGCAAAAATTAAACTATTCTATCACTGATCGCCGCGCTGGAGATGTGATAGCAGTATATGCGAATAATGATAAAGCAAAAAAGCAATTAGGTTGGCAAACAAAATTCTCTTTAGATGAAATGATGGACACTTCATGGCGTTGGGAACAAGAACTGAAAAGAGAAGCTGAGCGAGTTCAGTTAAACTAATTCTTCTATTTTGCACCAAACAATCTATAGCCAACACTTATCCTGAAGTAAGGTTGACGATAAATTTTCCTGACTTCTTCATTAGGTATAAAGTTGAGATTGGAAAGATTCTTTCGCATCATTACATCTATTAATAACCTCTTTCTAAATTCGTAACTAAAGCCCAGCATTATCCCAAATCTTGCAGGATTGGTAATTGGGTTTTTATGTGCATTATTATTGAATGTGTTGTAGGAAGGCGTTGAGTAAGTGAAGTGATCTTGTGGAGCAGGGTTTGAAGGACCTACAAAAGTGTCTACAGCGGCATAGCTTAACGTATCCATTCTAGAAAATCTAAAAATGTTTTGGTTCGAACTTTTTACTTGTACAATTTTCCCAAAGGACAATTGAAATCCACCTAACACAGAAAAATTATCAGCCACTTTATATTGTAACAATAAGGGTAATTCTACTTCAAGATAGGTTCTTGGGTCTAAAGCATACGACATATTGATGGAGTCGTAAGTGTTGCTGTAGATATAGTTCCGTTGAACTTTTGTTCCAGTTGTATCGGAAGTATAAACATGCGCAGAGTCTATTGCTGCAACTTTTACATCATGAAAGGCTTGATCTCTAAATACACTGACATTATTTATAGATGTATAACGAATGCCCGGTTGCAATGTGAGGGCTACTTTCTTGGAAATATTCCATTGTGCAAAAACATTTCCTGTAAAATTACTTGTAGTAACATTTGCAAAGCCCCGTTCATAGCCCATCTTAATACCCGCATCTAGCTTAAGTCCATTTTCTTTTTTCTTTTTTTCTTTTCCCTCTTCACCGGTACCACCTTTCCCCTCACCACCAACTCCATCTTTTGGAGCATCTGATTTTCCTTCTACATCGTAAGTGCTGGGAACTCTTTTTTCTGGGTCTAGCCATCTTGGGTTTCTTAATATGCCTATATCTATTGGGTTGCCATTTGCATCTTGATAACTCACGTCAATTTTAGACTTTTTATTATCAAGTTCAGGATCAACAGCTATTGGGGTTGCTTTCGAAGTAGCAGCTGCAACATCTATTGGGATTCCTTTACTTCTTTCGGCTGTAACATCTATTGGATCT
>CBFGYQ010000202.1:0-4309 GCA_965652995.1 uncultured bacterium | reverse complement strand
AAAGAACCTTGGCAAAATCTTCCTTGCTGATTTCCTCATTTACGGCTTTGGCTCTTAATTGATATGTTTGGTGCGTGCTATTCTTATCATTTTCTGCAAGAATGGTTTCAGAAGAAATAATACTTGCTTTTTGTAAAGCATCAATGAGATTGGCCCGACGTTGTTTATAACGTTGCAGTGTTCTTCTTGCGCCACGTTTCAATGTCCTGTCAGCATTTACAGAAACAGGCTTTCCTTTCTCAAAATTTGTTTGCTCATCTGTAGTAAGCGGATTTACACGCACGCCAATTCGTTTTATTTCAGAAGGGATATTCGGGTCATCGCTTTCTAATACAAAAGCCCATCCAATTGATGTGGTTCCAAGGTCAAGTCCTAAAATTTTTCTCATTATATTTCAAGTGTTTAATGCTTAAGTAAAGTGCCGGAGTTGAAGCAAATCACAATGTTGAACTTCTTTGTTTAAAAAGAAATTCATCTGTTTATGATTTTTCCGACACTATCGGCAAAAGCGAATATTTACGCAACTAATGAGATTACTTGGATATTCCTCAACTCTAATGTGGTTGAAATTTCTGAAATCCTTTTGCCAATATCTTTGGTTGTTTCAATTTCTATTTTACTTTTGTTGTGAAGCAAATCGCAATAAAGGTTATCCTGTTGTGTAAACATTAAGTTTCCCTCGACTTTAACGGGGGATTTTTTATGCACCAAATCTATCTTCCCAACTCCCATCGCATCAAAATAATCATTATCCCTAAAAAGTCAAGTAGCATTTTCATCCATTAACTTTTGACTTAACTATTTTTACAACCAAACACCACATCCATCTCCTACTCCACTTCCATACTCGATACACCTGTTGAATTCCTGAAAGGTGTTGGCCCACAACGGGGTGAATTGTTACGGAAGGAGTTAGGCATAGCGACTTTCGAGGACTTACTTTATCATTTTCCTTATCGCTATTTTGATAGAAGCGCTATTACTCTTATCAAAGACATCAACATCTCGACAGAATATGTGCAGCTTGCAGGAAGGGTGTTGAATATTGTAGAAGAAGGCGCAGGAAGAAAACGAAGATTGATCGCTACCCTTTTTGATGATACCGGAAATATCGAATTGATTTGGTTTCAAGGCATTCAATGGGCTAAGAAAAACTTGGAAGAAAATGGGTGCTACATTGTTTTTGGAAAGGTGAGCAGCTTCAACGGATTTTACAGCATTGCTCATCCTGAAATTGAAAGCCTACAATCTTCTACAAATATTTCACAAATGCAGCCTGTCTATTCTACAACAGAAAAATTGAAGAATGCAGGCATTACCAATCGGAATTTTGCAAGATTCACACAAGCAGTTTTCGAAAAAATAAAACCTCACAATATTCCTGATTTTTTACCGACGAATATTATTAATCAATATCAACTTTGCAATTTATACACTGCTTTGCGATGGATACATTTTCCTCAAAACTCAGAACAGGAGCAAAATGCAAGACGAAGACTGAAATGGGAAGAGCTATTTATCTCTCAACTAAAAATCGCACAGCTAAGACAACAACACATTATACAACCCGGCTACATTTTCGAAAAAGTAGGTAATCATTTCAATGATTTTTTCAATAACCACCTTCCTTTTGAACTTACCAACGCACAAAAAAATGTACTAAAAGAAATAAGAGTGGACACAGCAAGTGGCAAACAAATGAACCGTTTGTTGCAGGGCGATGTAGGAAGTGGTAAAACGATTGTTGCATTAATGACGATGCTACTTGCCTTAGACAATGGTTTTCAAGCTTGTTTGATGGCACCTACTGAAATATTGGCGCAGCAACACTTTCAGAGCATTCATGAGTTATTGGAAGCTATGCATATTCCTGTTGCGCTACTTACCGGAAGTATAAAAGGAAAAGAGCGAAAAGACATTTTAAAAGGTTTGGAAATGGGTCATATCAAAGTGGCTATTGGCACACATGCTTTGATTGAAAATGCTGTGAAATTTCAAAATTTGGGTGTGGCGGTGATAGATGAGCAACATCGTTTTGGCGTCAATCAACGCGCACGTCTTTGGCAAAAAAATGAAAAAGCACCACATGTATTGGTGATGACGGCAACGCCTATTCCACGCACCTTAGCGATGACGCTTTATGGGGATTTGGATGTTTCTGTTATCAATGAGTTGCCTCCTGGAAGGAAAGAAATCACAACCGGTCATCGCAATGAAATGCAGCGAGCAAAAGTGATGGATTTTATTCGCAGTGAAATTGATAGAGGAAGACAAGCCTATATCGTTTATCCATTGATAGAAGAAAGTGAAAAGTTGGATTACGAAAGTTTGATGGCCGGCTATGAACAAGTGAAGGTTTTCTTTCCAGAACACAAATACCATATTGCGATGGTACATGGACGCCAAGATCCGGCAGAAAGAGAACGCAACATGCAACGGTTTGTAAAAGGAGATGCACATATTCTTGTTGCTACCACGGTGATAGAAGTGGGTGTAAACGTACCCAATGCTTCGGTGATGTTGATAGAAAGTGCAGAGCGATTTGGTTTATCACAATTACATCAGTTGCGTGGTCGTGTGGGTCGTGGTGCAGAACAATCATATTGCATTTTACTCACAGGCAGTAGACTTTCTGAAGACAGCAAAAAGCGCATGAACATTATGACTTCTACTTCCAATGGTTTTGTGATTGCCGAGCAAGACCTTGCTATGCGCGGTCCCGGTGATCTTTACGGCACTAAACAAAGCGGTGTGTTGAAATTTAAGATCGCGGATATTGTAGAGGAAGTATCGATACTTGAAGAAACCAGAAATGCAGCACAACATTTATTAAATGAAGATCCTCAACTCATGAAGCCGGAACATCAAGCGTTGCGCTATCATCTTTCAAAGACTTATTCAGAAGAAGATTTAAGGAAGATCAGCTAGTTTTTTATTAATTTTTCTCTGTAAATAATTTTACCATCTTTTTTTATCTGTATAACCGAAATATTAGATGTAGGAACAATTAGTGTACTTCCTTGCTCAATCTTACCACTACTTGTTAACTTACCGTCGAGTCCAGCAACTTCATAAACACTTCCAATTAATTCTCTAGCAACCATCAATGTAACAGTTGATTGTGTAGGATTAGGAAATAAAGAAACTGATGCCGTTAAGTCTTCTTCATAGATAGCTGTTGGTAATACTTCGACAAGGCAATTACCAGCCCAATATTGGCTTACGCAACCCAAAGCATCTGTAAATGTGCAAATAAATGTATCGGTTGTGGGGGTCCAACAAAGTGGCATCATAGATGTAGAATCAGAAAGATATTTTGCAGGTGTCCAGTGGTAAATAACAGGTGTGTCCGGATCAAAACAATTCGGAAATAACATTATCGTATCCTGCGGATTTTTACGATCTGAACAATTAGGAGTAAAACAAGGACTAGTACGAGAAAACTGAATGTTAGTAGTATCACTATTAATAACGTTGTTAGCATCTTTAACATTAACTGTAAAAGTGAAACTGTTATTGGTAAAAGTAAAAGTGCCTGTAAAAATAGGATTTGCAATAGTAGAATCAGACAGTAGGCTTCCAGGGGTCCATTCATAGGTATAAGGTGGTGTCCCATTTACTGCCGTCGGGTTACCTCCTAACGTGACAGTCGGGTAATTGCGAATGGTTGAATCATAGCATATTTTTTGATCTCTACCAGCATCTACCGCTAGTTGCGCATGGGCATTAATTGAACAAATAACAAAAAATAACACCAATCTCATATATAGACATTTATATAAATATACGATTTATCAAAAACACCACCATTCCAATACCAAAAAAATCAACTAAACGTTTGTTTAATTTCAAACGTTCGTTTAACTTTGCATCCAGATTTAGAAATCTACAAATTGTTTTATGGAACAAGTTATCTATACAGACAAGGAGAAAAATATTCTGGATGTATCACAAGAATTGTTTGCTAATCTAGGTTTTGCAGGTACATCAGTAAGAGACATTGCTAAAAAAGCAGAGGTAAATATTGCCATGATCTCTTATTATTTCGGTTCGAAAGAAAAATTATTGGAGGCGATCTTTATTCGTCATTCCGAAACTGTGAGGCTACAGTTGGAAAACATCGTGCAAAATGCAGAGCTCTCCCCTACTCAGAAAATCGAAAAATTAATTGACCATTACATCGAAAAATACTTTTCCCAACAAAGCTTTCATCGTATTGTGATGCGTGAGCAGATCAACAATAAAGAAACACCGATCAACGATATTCTTACCAAGATGAAAGAGCGCAACATGTCGCTCATCAAACAAT
>CBFGYQ010000201.1:0-4328 GCA_965652995.1 uncultured bacterium | reverse complement strand
AAACGATCCATAAAATAACGATCGTGTGATACAATCAATAAGCAGCCTTGATATTCACTTAAAAAATTCTCCAAAACACTTAACGTGGGTAAATCCAAATCATTCGTTGGCTCATCCAATATCAAAAAATTGGGATTTTTAAACAAAACAGTCAGCAATTGCAATCGCTTTTTTTCTCCACCACTTAGTTTAGAAAGGTAAGTGTATTGTTGTTCGGGTGAGAAAAGGAATAATTGTAAAAACTGCGCTGCACTCAGCGATCCGCCTTTAGCTAAGGGAAAACTTTCTGCAATATTCTTAACAAACTCTATCACACGCATATCTTCTTTTATCTCCAAACCTTGTTGTGAAAAATTGCCAAAAACAACAGTATCACCAATATTTATCTTTCCACTATCCGACTGTACAATTCCTTGCAATAATTCTAAAAAAGTAGATTTTCCCGCACCATTTTTTCCTATCACACCGATGCGCTCACCTTTCTTGAATGTGTAATCAAACCCTTTCAGAATTACTTTATCTCCATAACTCTTATAAACCTTTTTGAATTCCGCTATTTTTCCTCCAAGCCTATTCATCTTCATCTGTAGCTCTACCTTACTGTCTGTAATTTTTTGCTTGGCTACCGATTCTACTTTGTAAAAATTATCTTCTCTGCTTTTTGCTTTTGTTGTTCTAGCCTTGGGTTGTTTACGCATCCACTCCAACTCTTTCCTATACTCATTGCGAGCTTTATCTATGGTTGCTTGCTCACTCTCTATACGTGCTGCTTTTTTCTCTAAATAGTTTTCATAATCTCCCTTGTAGGTATAAATTGTACTACCATCCAATTCCCATATTTCTTCACAAACAGCATCTAAAAAATAGCGGTCGTGCGTCACCATCAATAAGGTTACGTTTTCCTGATCCAAATAATGCTCTAACCATTCCACCATTTCCACATCCAAATGATTGGTAGGCTCGTCCATGATAAGTAGGACGTGCTTATGCTCAAATCCAATATCAATAAGTGTCTGAGCTAACGCCACTCTTTTTCGTTGTCCTCCGGAAAGTGTTATGATGGGTTGGTTTAGATTATGAATATTTAGTCTGCCCAAAATTTGTTTCACTTTAGCATCAAAATCCCAGGCATTCAGTTCATCCATTTGCACGATTGCTTTACTTAATTTTTCTACATCTTCACTTTCGCTTACTTCTTCATAATGTTTGATAGCATTTATTACCGGGTGATCATGGTGAAAAATATTATCCAACACACTTAGTGCTTCATTGAATTTTGGTTCCTGCTCGAACAAGGCAATGGTGACATCTTTATGCCTCCAAACTTTACCTTCATCTGGCGTTTCTGTACCTGCTAATATTTTAAGTATGGTCGATTTTCCTGTACCATTCTTGGCTACAAGTGCTATCTTGTCTCCTTCGCTGATGTGAAAAGAAATCTTATTGAAGAGAGACTTTACTCCAAAATCTTTACTGATATCTTCTACCGAAACGTAATGCATCTATTATGTTCTAATTTTTGTTTTAAGAACTCAAAAGTAAAACATGATTGTCGAGAATATCTTTAAGATGTTTCTTCTACTTTATAAAAAGTCGCTGAACAATTAAGAAAAAAAACATCACGTGCAGAATAGAACTTAATTTGATTGTGAGAGCTATAACACAAACGACTTATGCTTAGTATAAAACTGAAATTGATGGAAAGGAATTACATTTCAATAATGGAAATAGACAAGAAAAAACAAAGAACGCACATAGTTTTATAAAAGCTAATAATCTACAGTCGCCTGTATGCCTCTATCAATCAATGCTTCAGCCTTTGGACGTAAGTCATCAAAACTTCCTTTCTTCACGCCGCATTTTCCTTTGTAATGCACTAGCAACGCACATTGTTCAGCCTGTTCTGGAGAATGTTCACAAATATCTATCAGTGAGCTAATCACCCAGTCGAACGTATTTACGTCATCATTCCAAACAATCAGGTTGTGATATTTATCTTCCAATACATCGGTCTCTTCACTTTCCTGATATTTCCACTGTGTATTCATTGATTTATTTTTTTGTAAAAATAGGACTTTCAAATTTGATGGTTAAGGATGTACCTTGCAGCCCATGTACACCAAAAAATCGATGGATGAACTAGAACGTAAATCTACTGAAGAAGTAAAACGTTCGGAAAAGCATTCTATAATCGTGATTCTAGATGACATAAGGAGCATGCACAATGTAGGTTCAGTGTTTCGCACTTGTGATGCGTTTGCAATTGAGAAGATTTATTTGTGTGGCTTCACGCCTACTCCACCTCATCGTGATATTCATAAAACTGCATTAGGTGCCACAGAAACGGTCTCTTGGAAATATTTTGAGAACGTTGAAGACGCAGTACTTGAAGCGAAAAGTAAAAACTATACTATTTATGCGGTAGAACAAGTACATAACAGCATTGAACTAAATTCAGCATCTACCAATAGAAAGAATCTCGCCTTGGTATTTGGCAATGAGGTGAATGGCGTTAATAAAGATATCCTAGAAAAAGTAGATGGCTGTATAGAAATTCCTCAATGGGGTGCCAAGCATTCGCTAAACATTTCAGTAAGCGTAGGTGTTGTACTTTGGGAAATGGTACGATGATCTCTACCGGCTATACCGCGATTCCACATTGAGAAATACCCAATTCACGGTATTGATAGCAAACATCATTCAATTCATTTTTGCAGTAATTATTCATCAATAAAAAAATTAAAACACATGAAATTGAAATCTGTTTCTTTCGTAGCTTTTGCTGCTGCAGCACTTTTGTTTGCATCTTGCAAAAAAGATAATAATAACAACCCTGGCTCCGGCAATTTAGCAGCCGGACAGTGTACTATCTCTTTTGATACAGACAAGGACTTTGGAGGAAGTAAATCTACGAATTTGCCTGCAAGCCAAACTACAACTGTTGCTAAGGGTTCGCAAGGCAACAGAGACAACATCAGCATGAATGCTAATGCAACCGGCACATCAGGTGTAAAAACTGCTTTATTAAGCGTACTTCCACAAAGCGGAGCAACTACAGACAACGGTAGCTTGACAGCTAAATTTGACGGTGCCAGCACAGATGTTACAAACGCTACATTGACAATCAGTGCCACCAGCCTTTCAGGGAATCAATCATTTACAATGAAGTCAGGAACTCTGACAGTTACAAAACTGAATAGTGATGTGATTGAAGGAACTTTCAACGGCACAGGAGAAAATACTAACAACAATGAAACCATTACAGTAAGCAACGGCAAGTTTGCTGCGAAATTTAAATAATCATTTACCTTTGCCTTGGTGCCAAACCTCGAGGATGTAATGGGCTTCGGCTTTTATTACATCACAAATCTTAAAGTCTCCGTTCTCCCGGAGGCTTTATTTATTTTACTGAATATTTGAATTGTTGTGTTATGGATATTATCAGAACGTTTTTTAGAATAAGGACGTACATTTGCGCCGTTAAATCATTAAAAAATTATCATGTCAGTTTTAGTAAATAAAGACTCTAAAGTAATCGTGCAAGGTTTTACCGGTACAGAAGGTACTTTTCACGCTACGCAAATGATTGAATATGGTACGCAAGTAGTAGGTGGTGTCACTCCGGGGAAAGGAGGTACAACACACTTGGACAAACCTGTTTTTAACACCGTAGCTGATGCTGTTAAAACAACAAAAGCTGATGTTTCTATCATATTCGTTCCACCGGCTTTCGCAGCTGATGCTATTATGGAAGCCGCTGATGCAGGCATAAAAGTGATCATTTGCATTACGGAAGGAATCCCTGTACAAGACATGGTAAAAGCTCGTGCTTATATCAATGGAAAAGATTGTCGTTTGATAGGGCCTAACTGCCCTGGCGTTATCACTTCAGACGAAGCCAAAGTAGGTATCATGCCGGGTTTTATCTTTAAAAAAGGTCGCATAGGTATCGTTTCAAAATCAGGTACGCTTACTTACGAAGCAGCAGATCAAGTTGTAAAAGCCGGTTTGGGTATCAGTACTGCAATCGGTATCGGTGGTGATCCTATTATTGGTACTACTACGAAAGAAGCCGTTGAGTTGTTGATGAATGATAACGAAACTGATGGCATCATCATGATAGGTGAAATTGGGGGTAATATGGAAGCTGAAGCTGCTCGTTGGTTGAAGGACAACATGAGAAAACCTGTTGTGGGGTTCATAGCCGGACAAACTGCACCTCCCGGTCGCAGAATGGGGCACGCCGGTGCTATCATTGGAGGTGCTGATGATACTGCTGCTGCTAAAATGAAGACCATGGATGAATGCGGCATTAATGTGGTTGCTAG
>CBFGYQ010000200.1:0-4350 GCA_965652995.1 uncultured bacterium | reverse complement strand
TGACATAGCACCCAATAAACTATCGCCGCCTTCAACAAGAAATATATTGAGTGAAGAGAAATCCATATCCGGGTAATCTCTTGGTAAAACATTCTTTTTCATTTCAATCAAAGACCCCGCAAGTTCTACGCCTGTAGGTCCACCACCTGCAATAACAATATTCATTAAAGCCTCTTTATCAGCTACTGTTTCACTTAATGTTTCTTCAAAATTTAATAATATTCTATTACGAAGTGCTATTGACTCTGTTGTAGTTTTCATCGGGTATGAATATTTTTCGATATTGTTATTCCCAAAAAAATTAGAACTACAACCTGTAGCAATCACTAAATAATCATAATTAAAAGTTCCCTCAGTAGTGTACACTTGATTGGCTGTTGAGTTGACCTCAAGAACTGTCGCCACTCTCACATGTATATTTTGTTTCTTTTGAAATATCTTACGAAGTGGAAAGGAAATAGAACTTGGTTCCAATCTTGCAGTCGCAACTTGGTAGAATAGTGGTTGGAATTGATGAAAATTAAACTGATCTATAAGTGTAATATCAAACTCTTTTCTGTTGAGTTTTCTTGCTAATTGTAAGCCTGCAAAACCACCTCCTAAAATCACTATTTTCTTCATAACATTTTCGTTTAAAACTTAATTCAATTCAAGAAAAAATAAATAAAAAAGCAAGCCCTGAAATTTCAGGGCTTGCTTTGTGTTTATGAGAAGTTTCAATTAGTCTTTTCTCAAGTTAGGGAATGGAGGAGCAACGTTAGAAGGTCCTTCTTCACCTGATAATGCAGAACGGTACATTACGCTATTTTCATCACCCGGTTGACCATATTGGAAGATGAAACGGTTACGATCAATACCATGTTTTTCACTCATGTATTCGATTACCGCGTTAACGCGATCCCAGCTGCGTTGTTGTTGTACTTTGCTAGTATTACCAGCACCGATGATTACAGCTTTACAAGTAGGGTTAGCAGACATTTGAGCAGCTAAGTTAGAAAGCTGAGCTTGCATACCTGGAGTGATACGTGTAGAACTTCCAGAAAAATTCAAAGAACCAGCACCTAAGTTACAACCAGTTGTTCCACCACAACCATCAGGACAAGGGCATTTACCAACACCGTCAGCATCTACTGGTTGACATTCTGTAGGAGTAATCAATTGTTTATCACGAGAATCAGGAACGCCATCACCATCTGTATCAAGCGGACAACCATGTGTATCTACCGCTTCGCCAGCAGGTGTACCTGGACATTTATCTAATTGGTCAGCTACGCCATCACCATCTGTATCAGGAACTGGAGCTGGAGGAAGTTTCATGTGACGAGGATCACTCAATTCAGCATATGCTACATCCAAAGGATTAACCCACCATAGTGGAGCTACATTTTTACGTAGGCTACCAATATTGAAACCAAGACCTATAGAAGCATAGTTGATAATATCTTTGTCTTGGTTAGTCCCAGTAGCAGAACCCATTAAACCATCCATACCATCTCTCCATGTCATAGACACTTTATCTTCAAGAGATAATGTCACTATTTTACCAAGGCGGAATTGAATACCCAAACCAGCAACTGCAACAGGTACTACGTTTTTAGCGTTATTACCTCTGTGGGAATCACGAGCACCAAATGTCTCATAAGAATCATCAAACATATCTAACAAAGCACCGTTCAAATCAGCTCTGTCAGCGTATGTAGGTTGATTAGCTCCACCATATTTTACATATAATGTGTTGAAGTCTTCATTAGAATTAGATCCGCCACCTGCAGTAGTATATGGATTATTTCCATTACCCAACATGTTTAAACGAACATCGTAGATATTCAAACCAGCACCTAAGAAACCATAAATGCTCATAGCATTCTTAGATTTATGGAAACGGATATTGTTCAACGCACCAACCAATTGGAAGGTTGCTTCATCTATGGTAGTCCTATAGTTGTGTATAACAGGCTGATTATATACAGTGTTGTAAGGGAAAATTGCAGGATTTCTCCATCTGTAATCAAACCCAGCAGCACGTCCGTGCATATATTGTAAACGAGCAGAAAGGAAATATCCAAGAGCTTTACGAACTGTAAGACCAAAGCCTAAGGCATCTGTAATTTTGGGAGCATTCCACATTGTTTTTGATGTAACATCACCAAAAATATTCAACTGTCCAACATTGATACCAATTTCCCACTGGTTATTAGGTTTTGGAGGGAAGAATGTTTCATGGTTCATGTAGCGGCGATACTGAACCAATTTTTTACCAGAATAATAGCTGGAGTCTAGGAAATCATAGCTGTCACCTCTGTACGTCATATCCGTAACAGAAGATGCTGATTCCTGCGCGATAGCCGGCTGCACC
Source organism: uncultured bacterium (assembly GCA_965652995.1). GTDB lineage: Bacteria > Bacteroidota > Bacteroidia > Chitinophagales > Chitinophagaceae > JAFIGV01. The sequence goes on along the minus strand of CBFGYQ010000200.1, from coordinate 1,994 downwards.
GCCAATGCAGAGCATAAACCAGCAAGCAATAGGTACTTTTTGTTTACCATAACAGATTGTTTATTTAAGAATTTTGGTTAAATCAATTTGCAGCAAAGGTATAGTAGAGTTTTAGAAAAACAAATAGAATCTCATTATTTTTTTACTCACTATATAACTTACTGCTTTCTGACCATGTCCGTAAAAACTATTATGCCATTGCTGAAAAAATCCACTTTTTTCACCCTTGTTCAACGATAATATTTTTTTGCGACCTTCAACCCGTTTTTATTAGCAATGGACTTTGTCAAAAAAATAATTGGTAAGGAAATTCTCGTCTTTGAGAAAAAATTTTCAAACAGTGTAAAAGGAAGTAATCCTTTATTAGATAGGGTTTTAAGGTTTGTCATCAAAAGAAAAGGCAAACAAATGAGACCTATGTTTGTACTATTAGCAGCAAAAATTGCAAACGAAATTTCTGAAAAAACATATCGTGCAGCATCTCTAATAGAACTTTTACACACTGCTACTTTAGTACATGATGATGTAGTGGACAATGCAATGGTTCGTAGAAATTTTTTCTCAATTAATGCACTTTGGAAAAATAAGATAGCTGTATTGGTCGGTGATTATCTTTTAGCAAAAGGACTCTTATTATCACTAGAGTATGAGGATTATCAAATCCTGCATATCACTTCACGTGCGGTGAAAGAGATGGCAGAAGGTGAATTGTTACAAATGGAAAAAGCTCGCAAACTGGATATAGAAGAAGGTGTTTATTTCGAAATCATCCGTGCAAAAACAGCATCATTACTTTCAGCAGCATGTGCAGCAGGAGCCTTCTCTTCTACTGATGATAAGGAAACATCAGAGTATTTTCGACAATTTGGGGAAAAAGTCGGAATTGCTTTTCAAATAAAGGATGACCTTTTTGATTATGGACAAGATAACGTGGGCAAGCCTACAGGCATAGACATCAAAGAGAAAAAAATGACCTTGCCTCTCATCTATACTTTGCAACATGCAGATAATGCTGTAAAGCGAAAAATAATTTACATAGTAAAAAATCAAAATACAGATAAGCAAAAAGTAAATGAGGTAATTGAACTGGTAAAGCAGAGTGGAGGCATAGAATATGCCCACCAAAAAATGCGACAGTATCAATCTGAAGCACTGCAAATGCTAGATAAATATCCCGATAGCGATGCTAAAACTGCTATGAAAGAGTTGGTTAATTACGTCATTGAAAGAACACACTAACACATTACTTGCCCCATTTTTCAGGACTAACTCTCCATTCTTGTAACGTTTGCTTTTCACTAGATTGTATTATTCCTTTTTCTTCTGCAAGTTCCATCAATGCCTCATAACTACTGATCGTGTGCAAAGGCAATCCAGCCTTAGCAAAAGCATCAGATGCAGCCGGGAATCCGTAAGTAAATAAGGCGCACATGCCAATGACATCAGCTTCTAACTCGCGTAACACTTCCACCGTTTGCAAACTACTTTTACCTGTAGAAACCAAGTCTTCTATCACCACTACTTTTTGCCCTTTTTCCAGCACACCTTCTATCTGATTTCCCATCCCGTGCTCTTTAGGTTTTGAGCGAACATATATGAAAGGCAACTTCAACAAATCAGCCACTAAAGCTCCGTGAGGAATACCTGCAGTTGCTACGCCTGCAATCACTTCGGCATCAGGAAAATTGGAGAACACCATATTTGCTAATTCACTTTTCACAAAATCACGTACATGCGGATAAGAAAGCGTCTTACGATTGTCACAATAAATAGGAGAATGCCAACCCGAAGCCCATGTATAAGGATTTTGGAGGTTAATCTGTAAAGCGTTAATTTGTAATAGCTTTTCTGCAAAATGTTTAGGAGTGCTCATGCACCCAAACCTACGTCAAGAATGCTTATTTACAAAAACAGAACATGATCTTCACACAAAAAATATACTACAACAACAAACCTCTCATTCTTACTAATGACACCTCTAGTTATCTTCATGA
>CBFGYQ010000199.1:0-4373 GCA_965652995.1 uncultured bacterium | reverse complement strand
CTATCACACCAATAGGAGCATCATTTGGCAAAACCATGATCCCATTATGACTTGTTCCTAAACCAATCTCATCTTCTGCACAGATCATTCCTTCACTTGCTTCACCACGTATTTTAGCCTTCTTTATTTCAAAAGCATCACTGGATGATGGATGAACCATAGTGCCAACCGGTGCCACCACTACTTTTTGCCCTGCAGCTACATTGGGTGCGCCGCAAACGATGTTCAATGGATTTTCGGATCCGATATTTACAGTAGTAATGCTCAGCTTATCTGCATTGGGATGTTTTGCACAAGTGAGAACTTCACCAATGACCAACCCTGCCAAACTTCCTTTTATTGTTTCGGAAGCTTCTACATGTTCTACCTCCAAACCAATGGAAGTGAGGATGTTGCTTAATTCATCAATAGGCAATGGTTCGGGGAGATAATCCGACAGCCATTTATAAGAAATAACCATTTATTCTAAAGGAAAATTTCGGGCAAAGATAAACTATAAATGACGTTGTAGGATAATAGAAATCAGTCTTTGACTTCACTCAGACAGACAATAATAAATGGCTATTTCACTACGAGTTGAAGCAGTAATTGAGATATATGTTCACAGACTGGATACCTTAACTAAACGCATCCTTTATCTTATCAAAAATACTCTTGTCTTCCTTATCATGCTTTGTCTGCGATGATGGTTGGAAGTTGGGAGAATCTCTCAATTTTTCCAGCATTTCTTTTTCTTCGTTCGTAAGGTTTTGTGGCGACCATACATTCACTTCTACCAACTGATCTCCTTTTTCATAAGATTGAAATGCAGGAAATCCTTTCCCTTTTAAACGAAATATTTTACCGCTGTGTGTACCTGCAGGTATTTTTATTTTGGCTTTCCCGTCTATAGTAGGCACTTCCACTTGTGTACCTAATACGGTTTCAGGGAATGAAATATTCAAATGATATACAACATCTAAATCGTTGCGTACCAAGTCAGGATGTTTGTCTTCTTCTATCAACAATAACAAGTCTCCGGGATACCCACCGCGTTCACCTGCATTTCCTTTTCCACTCATGCTTAGCTGCATACCATCTTGCACACCTGCCGGAATATCCAAGCTCAATGTTTCTTCACCATAAACTCTTCCTTCACCTTTACAACTTCCACATTTAGCCGTTATTTGTGAGCCTTCTCCGTTACAGGTAGGACAAGTAGTAACGGTTTGCATTTGTCCTAAAAACGTATTCTGCACACGGCGCACTTGTCCACTACCACCACAAGAACCGCAGGTTTGCACAGCGTTTTTATCTTTCGCACCACTACCCTGGCAGCTACCGCAAGACACATATTTTTTAACCTTTATTTTCTTATTAGCTCCTTGTGCAATTTCTGAATAATTCATTTTCAGTTTCACACGTAGATTAGAGCCGCGACTGCCTTGTCTTCTTCCGCCGCCACCTTGGCGTCCGCCAAAGAAACTACCAAACATATCATCGCCGAAGATGTCGCCGAAATTGGAGAAAATATCTTCCATGCTGGGTCCGCGTCCACCACCTGCAGCACCACCTACACCCGCATGACCAAAACGGTCGTAACGTGCTTTCTTATCTTGATTGCTCAATACATCATAGGCCTCTGCAGCTTCTTTAAATTTTTCCTCTGCTTCTGTATCACCGGGGTTGCGGTCTGGGTGATATTGCATCGCCACTTTGCGATAGGCTTTCTTTATCTCATCTGCACTGGCTGATTTTGCAATGCCCAGTACTTCGTAATAATCTCTTTTTGACATGCGTTTTAGTCGTTAGTAGTAATTAGTTGATAGCGGTTAGAAATTATTTTCCAACGACCACTTTTGCGTGACGGATAAGTTTATCGTTCAAGTAATAACCCGGTTCAATTTCATCCATCACTTTGCCTTGTAGTTTTTCATCGCCAGCAGGTATTTCTGTAATAGCTTCGTGAAGATCAGCATCAAAATCAGTATGCAAGCTTTCCATTTTCTTCAATCCTTTTTGTTGCAATGTGTTGCGCAATTTGCTAAACACTAATACAATTCCTTCTTTTATATTTTCCAAATCGTCAGAGCTATCCATTTGTTTAGTAGCTCGATCCACATCATCCAACACCACTAGCATTGATTGGATAACATCTTTGCCGGCAGTTTGTCTCAATTCCTCACGCTCTTTAGCAGTGCGACGTTTGAAATTATCAAACTCAGCCATCAACCTCAAATATTTGTCCTTCATTTCTGCAACTTCGGCTTTCAATTTTTCCGATTCATCTTCTTCTTCCACACTGTCATTTAAGTGTTCTGTACCGGGCAAGCTATCATCCGTATTCAATTCGCGTCCGATTAGTTCCTCTTCTGACGGCTGTTGTGTCATATTGTCCAGATCTTTGTCTTCTTGTTGATTATTATTGTCGTTCATTTTCTTTTTAAATTTGAAAAACCCCATGTTTATTACATCAGCTACTTCTTTATCTTAAAGTAGCAAAACGAGTGCAAAGGTAAAATCAATTATTTTGCCACAGTACTTATCGGGACAAAATGTCGGTTTTATCATTTCTTTTTATCGAGGAATACGGTTTGGAGAATGATGCTTCTGTAATTTAGAGACTATGAAAGGATTTGTTTTCTCAGAATTTAAGGAGGATAATTCGAAGTCGCCTTTTCAAAAACTATTGGATCTATTCATGGAATTACTCCAATATACAAGCGGCGATGCTACTGAAGCACTAGATTGGCTCACGCAGCTCGATAATAAATATGGGCTCACCAATGATGAATACGGGATTGGTGACTTTATTGAAGACCTTAAAAAGAACGGTTATCTGCAGGAGAATGAATTAGACGGACGTTTTGAAATCACTAAAAAATCAGAACAAAGCATACGAAAACGCGCCCTCGATCAGATTTTCGGGAAATTGAAAAAAACAAAACGCGGCAATCATAATACCTTCAAAAGCGGACAAGGTGATGAACTAAATCCTGAAACACGTGGCTATGAATTTGGCGATGCGTTGGAAGCTATCGACTATACCGGAAGTCTGAAAAATTCATTCATCAATCATGGAATAGAACAACTCTCATTGCAACAAGATGATCTGGAAATTCATGAAATGGATTTTAAAACGCAGACTTCTACTGTATTGATGATCGACATTTCGCACTCTATGATCCTCTATGGTGAAGACCGGATAACACCAGCTAAAAATGTGGCAATGGCATTGAGTGAATTGATCACAACCCGATATCCAAAAGATACACTTGATATTGTAGTTTTCGGAAATGATGCCTGGCAGATAGAAATGAAAGACCTCCCCTATTTGCAAGTAGGCCCTTACCATACCAATACAGTTGCTGGTTTAGAACTTGCTATGGACATTCTGCGAAGAAGAAAAAACAATAATAAGCAGATATTTATGATAACGGATGGCAAGCCAACTTGCCTAAAAATCGGAAGCAAATATTACAAGAACAGCTTTGGTATCGACAGCAAAATATTGAACCGCACACTAAATCTTGCCGGGCAATTACGTCGTTTAAGAATTCCTGTGATCACTTTTATGATAGCCAGCGATCCATATCTGCAGAAATTCGTTCGGGAATTTACAGAGGTAAATAATGGTAAAGCATTTTACTCTTCGTTAGATGGCTTGGGAGATTATGTTTTTGAAGACTATGAACGGAATAAAAAGAAGAGGATGCGATAGTGAATTCACTATTATTAAATTAATTTAAATGAAATTTTTACCCTTAAATCATAACCATGGAAGAACAAAACACGTCATTGATAGTAGATACAAATTGTAAAGGATACTTTCGAGAGACAGCAAATGGACTAAACTCATTTCTTTCGTTGGAATAGGCATAGGATTATTTATGCTGTTGGGTCCTTTGTATATGCTGATCAACAATTTAGCTGTCTCAAATGTGTGGATAGTCTATGTACTCTACTTTGTATTTTCTGCGCTAATAGTTTACACATCCATTTTACTCTACCGTTTTTCAAGTATTATTATTAAAGCGGTCAATACAGACGACAATGAATTGCTTGCTAAATCAATAGCAAATTTGCGTGCAGTGTTTCGAATACTTGGAGTCATTATTCTTGCATATTTCGTTTTCCTTCTAGTAGGCTTAGCAAAATTTTCACTACTAAAATTCTAATCATGGCCTATCTCAAAAGTGCTTACACTACGGTAGTCTAAAACAACTATATTCGTTTATATTAATTACAAAAAATGTACATCACCCTTGCGCTCATATTACTCACTATTGTTGTTTCTTATATTGGTTTTAAGGATGAGTTCTTCGTTGATAAGTACTCCTTCAAAGTAGAGAAGCTGCAATACAATCGCGAATATTTCAGACTCATTACTTCAG
>CBFGYQ010000198.1:0-4383 GCA_965652995.1 uncultured bacterium | reverse complement strand
CAGGTGAAGTAAAATAGATTTTGAGTATTTTGTGTATTATTTTTCTTTCTATGGGCAAAGTCATTTTCTTCATCATTTTTATATTACTGATTGCTGTTGGCGGTTATGTTTATTGGTTTTACTACAACCCTTATAGCGATGGTTACAGAGAAGGTATTTTACAGAAATTCTCTCGAAAAGGAAATGTGATGAAGACCTACGAAGGAGAGATCATACAACTAGGATTTGGTCAGCGAGGTGCTGCCTTCGGAGCTCAATATTTTTACTTTAGTGTTGCCGATTTAAAGATTGCTGATTCCTTGGAAAAATGCACCGGTAAAGTAATTGACGTACACTATACTCAATATCGCAGGTCGTTGCCATGGCGTGGTGAAAATTATAACAACAATCAGGAGCAGGGACAATATATTGTAGATGACATTCGCTCGGTAAAAGAATCAGGTGCTTACTAAGCTAATAGTAGAAACACACAAGGCTGTTTCTCTAAGGTCAATTGTTTTTCTTTCCAATCTCTTATAGTTTTCGTTTTTATGAACTGATCCTTACTTGTAATATTGTAAGCAATACAAAGTCTTGTGGTATCACTGCAATGTTTTAAAAAATCGGCAAGTAAGGTATTATTTCTATAAGGTGTTTCTATAAAAATCTGAGTTTGCTTAGCGCGTAGAGAGTGTTGTTCTAGCATCTTTATCTCCTTACTTCTTTCAGGTTCTTTCACAGGAAGATAACCGTTAAAACAAAATTTTTGTCCATTGAGACCTGATGACATCAATGCCAATAATATGGAACTTGGACCAACCAACGGAATAATCTCCACATTCATTTTTTGTGCTTCCGCCACCAACAATGCACCCGGGTCTGCAATAGCCGGGCAACCACTTTCACTCATGATACCAATGCCCTTACCTTGCTTAAGCCATTCTTTCATCAACGAAATATCAGCACCTGTATGTTTATCAATTTCTGAAAAAGACATAGCGTCAATATATGCTTCCTTCCAAATGCTTTTTATAAAACGTCTGGCAGTTCTAGTATTTTCCACGAAATAGTGGTTGATATGAGGAAGTACATTTTTTATTTCGATTGAGAGACTATCTAAGTTACCTTCACTTATAGGGATTGGTATAAGGTATATTTTTCCTAAAGACATGCTTGTCAAAACTAACTCATATTCAATTTAGATTTGCGAAATGATATTGAATGACGCTTTTTATCGTAGAAAGGATGTTGTAACGATTGCTAAAGAATTATTGGGAAAAATATTGGTTACAAATATTGAGGGAGCATACACTTCGGGAATGATCGTTGAGACAGAAGCCTACGCAGGTGCACTAGATAAAGCATCGCACGCTTTCAATAACAGAAGAACCAACCGAACCGAAACTATGTATGCAAATGGTGGTGTAGCTTATGTTTATTTGTGTTATGGCATTCATCACTTATTTAATGTTGTCACCAATACAGAGCATATTCCGCACGCAGTTTTGATAAGAGCGGTGGAGCCATTGGAAGGAATTGACATCATGCTCGCAAGAAGAAAAAAGGAAAAAATTGCAGCTAACCTTACAGGAGGTCCGGGAGCTATGAGCGAAGCACTGGGAATCAAGACAAATCATACTAACAAAAGCCTACAAGGTCCAGAAATTTATATTGAAGACCGAGGTATAAAGGTCTCTGCAAAAAATATCGTTGAAGCGACAAGAGTAGGCGTGGCTTATGCGCAAGAAGACGCATTATTACCTTATCGTTTTTACATTCAGGGAAATAAGTTTGTGAGTAGAGGGAAGGGCTTGTAAAAATAAAAGCCGACCATAATAATGATCGGCTTTCTCTATAAAAATTACTTTATTAGAATTTAGGACAAGAAAAGTTGTATTGTGGTGCTCTTTCACGTTCGTTAATACATCCGTTGAAGATAAGTGATATTTCCATTGCACCGTTACCGTTAGTTGCAGTGGTAAAGTTAGAAGTGGTTACATCATAGCTGATACCTAATTGGAATTTAGTCCAGCTAAGACCTACATACGGAGATATTGCATCGCTGAAACGATACCAACCACCTAAGTAAAGAACTGTACCTTTTTTGTATTCTGCATCATAACCGGGATTCAAAACGAAACCTACTGCAGAACCGATCAAAGTCTCAGTAGCTTTTGCTTGTTGTTGGAACAAACCGCTCGCATATAAAACAATATTTTCATTCAGATCAAAAGAACCTCCTAAATAGGCTGTATAACGTCTGTGGATTTTATGAGTGCTTCCTGTTTTCATGAATGTTTCTACAGGTGCGGTAAGGTGGTAAGCAGAAAATCCTGCATAAGCCGTAGCATGTTCTGACAAACGACCACTGTACATTAAACCTGCTGCAAAATCAGGATACGTAAGATCGGTATTGCCGAATACTTCCCCTGTTTGGTATGGAGTTCCTCCTGTTGATACATCAAACTGATCTTCAAACGTTAATCTGTTAAAGTCAATTGATTTTTGAACCATCAACGCCTGAACACCTAATGACAATGTATGTTGTTTTTCACTACCTAAAGCTTTGTGATAAGCTAATGAAGGTCCAATACTTAAATTGGTGTAAGCACCTGCACCGGCTTTATCGTAATAAGCAGCAACGCCTATACCTAACGCATCGCCATTATTCAACTTCCCTTTCATTGTAGCCATGTCAAAAGAAGCAATGACTGTGGTGTAAGGGTTGGCAGATACACTACTCCACTGATTTCTGTAGTTTACTGCGGCTCGCAAATCACACTGCACCAAGCCTGTATTCGCGGGGTTAAGCGTAAGGGGTGTAGCGAAGTATTGTGTATTGTGAATATCCTGAGCTTTTGCTGATACAACAAGTGCCATACAAGCACCAAAGCCAAGTAGTATTTTCTTCATCTGAAAGCTTTTATATCGGTTGAAAAAATTTTCGAGTAACAAAGTACCTATTATCTGTTAAAAATACAAGACAGTTTTCTTTATTCCAAAGGTTTGGTAGAATTACGATTGAATTTTGCTGCCAAATGACAAATCTCCGGCATCGCCCAGCCCCGGAACTATGTAACTTTTCGCAGTCAATTCTTCATCTATCGTTGCTGCCCAAATAGTACAATCCGAGAATTGTTTTTTCACTTGATCAATCCCTACCGTACAAGCTATTGCAGTGACGATGTGAATTTGCAAGGGTTTTTCATTAGCCGTAATCGTTTGTAAAGCAAGCACCAGAGAAGCTCCTGTAGCTAGCATAGGGTCAGCCATTATCAATATTTTCCCTTCAAGTGGCGGAGTTGTTACATAATGCTGTTCTATCTCAAAGCTACCGTCCCTATGGTGTTTTCTATAAGCAGCAACAAACGCACAATCTGCATGATCAAAATAATTTAAAAGTCCTTGTTGCAAAGGCAATCCTGCCCTCAAAATAGTGCAAATAACAGGTTGTGATTTCAATACATTACAAGAAGCCTCACCTAAAGGAGTTTCAACAGTAGTAGACACATATTCAAGCTGTTTGCTGATTTCGTAAGCAGCCACTTCTCCAATGCGTTCCATATTCTTTCTAAAACGCATCCTGTCATTGTGAATATTCACATCTCGAATTTCCCGAACCCATTCGCTCAGTATTGTATTTTCTTGGCTAAGATTGATGACCATAACACCACGAAATAATCTAAAATAATATTGTAAAACAAATTATCTTAAAGTATTGTGGTTCCCTTTTGACTACACGTAAAGTAATTGCTTTCACCCTTTCAGTGTTACTGGAGCAACTATGTTTTTTACACCAAAATCTATTGAGTTATTACAAAATTGAGTATTTATACTATCCCCAACACATCTTTCATAGTATAAATACCCTTCTTGCCTATTAAGAATTCGGCGGCTAATACGGCTCCTTTCGCAAAACCGTCTCTGCTGTGTGCTGTATGGATTAGTTCGATTTCATCAATTGAAGAACTATATTTTACATTATGAGTACCTGGTACATTCTCCTCACGAAAAGCTGTAATCGGCAAAGTTGAATCATCTAAACTTTTACCATCATTAAGTTCCCATTTTTTTAACCTCTTGATGTTATCGATTATTTGTTCTGCAATTGTTATTGCAGTTCCGCTTGGTGCATCTTTCTTTTCTGTGTGGTGTGTTTCTTCTACCGACACTTTATAATCTTCTTGAGCGTTCATTAGTTGTGCGAGTAAGGCATTTATCTCGAAGAAAATATTTACACCTATACTAAAATTAGATGCTTGTAGTAAGGCTGTGTTATTTTCAACAGCTACATTTTTTGCGTCTTGGAAATGCTCATTCCAACCTGTAGTACCACAGACCACAGGCACACCTGCTCGCAAACAAGTGGTCACATTATATTTTGCTGCTTCAGGCGAAGTAAAT
>CBFGYQ010000197.1:0-4387 GCA_965652995.1 uncultured bacterium | reverse complement strand
CACCTGATGATACCATTGTAGCCAATACCAATTTTGAAAAAGTATTTCAAGGAATAGGTGTGAAAGAGGAAACGCTTGATGAAACAAAAAGGGATAGAACTCTTATCAACTCTACACAACATAATGTTCCTTCTTGGGCTATATTCGGTATGTTCTTCATCGTGATACCAATTGCAGGGCACATGATACGGGAACGTGAAGACGGCAGTGCTACCCGTGTGGCGTTAATCCCTTATAGTTGGATTTTAGTTTCACTTGGGCAAATATTTTTTTACACCCTCGTTTGTGCTATACAATTTTGGTGTATGATCGCTATTGGCATTTGGTTTTTACCAATCTTGGGCTTAGCCAAACTGCATCTTGGTATCAATGCATTTCATTTGATTCCTATCTCTCTTGGCATTGCCTTTACCGCCACCGCTTACGGTTATTTTATAGGTTCAGTTTTTAAAACTATTAATCAAGCATTGCCTCTTGGTGCTGTTTCTGTTGTGATTCTTTCTGCATTGGGTGGTTTGTGGGTACCTGTAGAGTTATTGCCTTCAATCATGCAAAAGATTGCTTCTTTTTCACCACTTAATTGGGGGCTTGATGCAGTGCAAGTAATAACGCTTCGCAATGGCACATTAGCAGATGTAATTCCTCATTTATCTATCTTACTGATCTTCGGTTTGGTATTGTGGTTGATAAGTATCAGTGTAAACCATTCAAGAAAAATGTCTGTACAATAGCGAAATATTAGCCCTAGAATAAGAGTTAATTATTTAAAAGGATTTCAAGTAGATCATTTTTGGTCTGCTTTTTGTTTTACATGAATTTGAAAACTTTTTAGAATATGAAACGCTTTAAACTCACCTCCATTACAGCTTTAGTTTTAGTAGCAGCAATTACATTTACAGGTTGTAGAATGTATGATGATGACTACTACGAACCCGATCCTGTTCCACCTTCCGGATATCTATATGAATTTGTAGAGGAGTTTGATAACGACACTCGTGGGTGGGCGTTTGACGACCCTGTAGATTCTGCTTATGCTTTGGTGCAAGATGGAGAATATAAATTCGTTGACTATTCACTCACTGGAGGTTTGCATACAGCTGTTGTGCCTACTTCTGCAAATGTTGACAACAACTTCTTAGTAAAAACAAGATTGGAATCAAACTATGTAATGGGATTAATATTTGGTGCATCTAATACCGACTTTGGTTTCTCTTTCTTTATAGATAATGCCGGTTATTTTGCGATCTACAATGAAGGTGGCAATAGTCAATCTTTCCAGATATTACAAGACTGGACTGCAAGCAGCGTCATTAAAGAGACCGGATATAACGATGTGGAAATAGAACAGAGAAGTGGTAACTGGTATTTTTATATCAATGGAACGCAAGTAGCCTCTATGAATGCACACTACTTACCCGGCGACCAGTTTGGATTCATGGTGTTGGAAAACACAACCGGATATGCAGATTATTTGAGATTGAAGTGGTAACCTAATAACAATTCTTATTTTGACAAGAGTGCTTCCTGTAAGCACTCTTTTTATTTTCAGTAGTTCTACTGCAAGACATACAATCTTCATTTACGTAAATTAGTATTATGTTATCAGATGATTGCTAATGAGATTAATATGTACATCACTATTATTATTGATATTAAGTAGTAATATCTTATCTGCACAAAACCGTGTCATAGATTCGCTTACTAATCTTATAAATTCTTACGCAAAAAATGACGACCACAAAGCAGAATTGCTCAATGCTTTAGGTAATAGATTACTTTACATAGACCCTAATAAATCTATCCACTACTTAGATCAAGCACTAAAAATTGGAGAGAGAACAAAAAATGTAGATAAGAACATCATGACTTCTTATTTATGGAAAGGCATTGCATATCAAAACCTTTCCGACTTTGCAAAGTCTGATGACTATACTTACAAAGCATTAGCAATTGCCAGAAAAAATAATTACTCAGAAGCTATAGGCACAGCTATGGGTACATTAGGTTTGAGTGCAATGAACAAAGGCAATTTCATTAAGTCACTGGAACATTTCCAAAATGCATCGAACTATTACAGAGAGGCAAAAGACCCACGTGAATTATTTATGTACAACAATATGGCTGTAGTCTACAGTCAGATGAAAAATTTTGAGAAAGCAACTGAATATTTCAAAATAGTGCTGAAAGGATGTATACAACGAAATGACTCAAACAGAATTGCTACTACATTATTAAATATTGGCACTACACTTCTCGATCAAAAAAAAGCAAAAGAAGCACTGCCTTATCTAACAAGCTCCATAGGAATTTTTGAGAGAAAAAATGACGCCTCTTTTTTATCAAGAGCCTATGGAAATTTGGGAATAGCATACAAAGAAATCAATCAAAAAGATAGCTCTGTTTATTTCACCAAAAAAGCAATTGACCAAAGCATAAAAACCAATAACAAACGCAGCGCAGCAGTGCAGATGAGCAATCTTGGAAATTTCTATACAGACATCAACAAGTTAACCGATGCAAAGCCTCTTTTACTAGAAGCGTACACCGTTTCACAACAATTAGGCTTTGTTGATATCAAACGCGATGTATCTCAAAACTTAAGTATATACTATGAAAAAGCAGGATCTATTGATAGTGCTTATCATTATTACAAACAATACATCACCCTTAACGATTCGATTGTTGGCAGCGAAGCACAAAATAAACTGGCGAAGCTAGAGCTACAATATGACTATGATAGAAAAGCAGATTCACTCCGTTTTAGGAATGAACTCACAGCAGTCGAATTACTAAGGCAAACACTTTTTGCAGAGCAACAACAACAAAAATTACTACTAACAGAAAAAGACAGACAATTACAAAAACTACTAAGTTTTCAACGATTGTCTGAATTGCAAGTGGCACAGCAAACAAATGAGGAAAAAGCAAAACAACTTCACCTCGCCAACAAAGAAAAACAACTTCAAAAAGCACAAATCGCATCATTGGATAAAGACAACTACCTCAACAGACTTCGTCTAAGACAACAATGGTTTTTCAGTCTTGGAAGTATTCTTTTACTCGGCGGTTTAGGCAGTTTTTTTATTTATAGATACAACTTAAAACAATCGAGCTTACAAGCTGATATAGCAAGAGAAAAGGCTGAGTTTGAAACCAAGATGAGCAATGCCGCATTGACCTCGCTTCGCTCACAAATGAATCCACATTTTATTTTCAATTGTCTCAATTCTATACGTTTGTTTGCAGCGAAAAATGATAGTCTTTCTGCAACCAATTACATTTCTAAATTCTCCCGACTGATGCGTTTGGTGTTAGAAAATTCTAAGAGTGAACGTATTAGTTTACAACAAGAAATAGAAACATTACAATTGTATGTAGACATGGAACTCATGCGTTTTAAAAACAAATTGAAATACGATGTACATTTCCAAAATGGGATGGATACGCAATACATTGAGGTACCTCCAATGATCATCCAACCTTATGTAGAAAATGCTATCTGGCATGGATTGATGCACAAAGAAGAAGGCGGCAAATTGAATGTAGAAATAACAGAAGAAGATGAAATATTAGTTGTAAAAGTGCGAGATAATGGAGTAGGCAGAGCTAAAGCAGCAGAGCTAAAAGCTCACTCTACAGGACATAAATCGTTTGCAATGAATATAACAAAAGAGCGATTGGATTTACTAAACGAAAAGTATGGCACAAACGCATCTGTTTCTGTTAACGACTTGTACGAAAATGGCAATGCTAGCGGCACAGAAGTCACTTTAAAAATACCCATTTTGTAAAAATATTGAAGCGATATGAATATCATAAAAACTGTTTTAGTAGACGATGAACCAGATAGCATTGAGACACTTAAATTAATGCTAACTCACTATCCGCAGATCGAAGTGATTGCAACATTTACCAGTTCAGAAAAAGCCGCTAAAGAAATAAAGGCATTGAAACCCGATCTATTATTCTTAGATATTGAAATGCCGATCATGAATGGATTTGAATTACTGGAAAAACTTTCGCCAATAGATTTTAATGTAGTATTTGCAACAGCTTACAACCAGTTTGCCATTAAAGCTTTTCGTTTCAATGCAATGGATTATTTGGTAAAACCTGTTAACGAAAATGAACTGGACGCTGTAATGGAGAAAGTAAATACTAAAGGAAGTCTTCATCACGACCAACTTCAAAACTTAAGAAAACAACTTAAAGAAGGAAACATTACTAAGATTGCCATCCCTGAACAAAGCGGTGTTACTTTTATTGATATAAAGGAAATCGTTTTTGTAGAAGCATCAGGCAATTATTCTTCACTTACGCTTACTGATAAAAGAAAAATATTAGTCACTAGAAACCTTAAAGACATTCAAGATGTTTTGGAGGAGCA
>CBFGYQ010000196.1:0-4423 GCA_965652995.1 uncultured bacterium | reverse complement strand
TTTTCTTTTACAAGTTCTTCAGACTCTTGTCCGAATACAGTAATGCCAGTACATAGCGCAATGATAATAAGGATTTGTTTTTTCATGCTTCTTGATAATTGATTTGAAAAGTATATCGTGTCAATTAGAAAGTAGTTACGGGAATGCTTGCTAAGGTTTTACTAAAGAAAAAAGAATGGTACATCAATTCTACTAGTCATGTATTGTCATTTATATTTTTGATTTTCCATCTTGAAATTTCAATTAGGTTTGCATAAATTTTTTGATACATGCAGCGCCTTCTCACTTTGGTACTTGTAATGTCTACACTCTTGACTTCATGCGGTGACACTACAGAGAAAAAAGAACCAACAACAGATTCTCAGCAACCGGTAGAAAAACTTCGTAGCAGTTTCAATGAAGAAGGAACTCAGAAACTAATGAATTTACTGAACGACTATTATGCACTTAAAGATGCATTGGTAGCTTCTGATGCAGCAAAAGCGAGTGAGGCTGCTGTTACCATTCAGGTAAGTGCCGATAGTTTGGAAAAATTCATCAAGGATAGCACACATATTCTTTATACTTACACCAAAGAAATAAAAACCAGTGCCGGAGCCATTGTTATTGCTAAACAAGAAGTAGAAAAACAACGCATACCTTTCGAAAAAGTCTCTGATGCTGTTTATACATTAGCGAAGGAAGCGAATCTAAAAAATGCAGGTATCTACCGTCAATACTGTCCAATGGCATTCAATGATAAAGGTGCGTATTGGTTGAGCAGTGAAGAGAAAATACGTAATCCATATTTTGGAAAGAAGATGTTAACCTGTGGTGAAGTGACCGATACTTTAAAATAATATCCTACAAAATGAAACTTTCTAAGGCATTCCTGGTCTTACTATTCAGCCTTTTCCCCACGGTGCTTTTTGCGCAAAAAAAAGTGACTCTCAGCGGGTATATGCGTGATAGCAAAAGTGGAGAATCACTCATTAATGCCAACGTATATGTCCAAGAACTTGGCTTGGCATCACAAACGAATACATACGGTTTTTATTCTGTAAGTGTACCTGCTGGTAGTTATACCGTCATCTTCAATTATGCAGGATATCAAAATGTGGTAGAAAAAATGAATTTGGTGGAAAGCCAAACTTATAACCCACAAATGAAGAACATAGCGGTTTTTGAAGAGGTAGTAGTAACAGATAAAAAAGCGGAAGACAATATAGAGTCAACAGAAATGGGGACGGTGTCTTTGTCAGTTGCCAATATCAAAAAGTTGCCTGTCCTTTTCGGAGAGGTAGATATTTTGAAAGCTATGCAATTAATGCCTGGTGTGCAATCTGCAGGTGAAGGCAACTCCGGTTTTTATGTACGTGGTGGCGGTCCTGATCAAAATCTTATTTTATTAGATGATGCAGTGGTATATAATCCCGGACACTTGTTTGGTTTCTTTTCAGTTTTCAATTCTGACGCTGTAAAAAATATAACACTTATAAAAGGAAGTATGCCCGCGCAATATGGTGGTCGTCTTTCTTCTGTAGTAGATATTTCTATGAATGAAGGCAATATGAAAGAGTATCATGTGAAAGGTGGAATAGGCTTGATTGCTTCGAGACTAACTGTTGAAGGGCCAATTGTGAAAGACAAAGGCTCATTTATGCTTTCGGGGAGAAGAACGTATATAGATGTATTGATAAAGCCCTTTGCAAAAGGCAACTTTAGTGGCTCGGGATATTATTTCTATGATGCCAATCTAAAAGCAAATTACACGCTTGGAAAGAAAGACAGGTTGTACTTGAGTGGCTATTTTGGAAGAGATAAATTTACGTTTGGTAGCACAGAATCTGATTTTAATGCGAACATCCCTTGGGGAAATTCTACTGCTACACTTCGCTGGAATCACTTGTTCAATGATCGATTGTTCATGAATGCATCAGCTATTTATAATGAGTACCAATTCGAATTTGGCGGCGAGCAAAGTGATTTTGCTATTAAGATGTCTTCGGGAATAAAGGATTGGAATGGGAAAGTAGATTTTGATTATTACGCAGGAAATAACCATCATTTCAAAGCAGGTGTCAATTATATCAACCACAAATTTATTCCCAACCAAGTATCAGGCAATAGTGGAGATATCGAATTCAAACCCGATAACTCCTTGATAAAATACGCCCACGAAGTAGGAATCTATATTTCAGATGATTTTGAAGTAGGGAAATTCTTGAAAATAACTGCAGGTTTAAGATATTCTTATTTTGCACAATCAGGTCCATACACACGATATCAATACGATTTGAATGAAGAAAAAATAGACAGTACATTGTATGGTAGCGGAGAAATTGTAAAATCTTATGGCGGACCGGAACCGCGTTTGAACATGCGTTTTAAACTTGACAATAGCTCATCTATAAAAGCCAGTGCAGTACGATCTTATCAATACATTCATCTTATCACCAACAATGGTACTACTTTACCAACAGACCTTTGGGTGCCAAGTACTTTTTACGTAAGACCTCAAGCAGCATGGCAATATTCATTGGGCTATTTCAAAAATTTATGGGACAATTCTGTAGAAACAAGTGTGGAGGTCTATTATAAAGACATGAAGAACCAAGTTGAGTATCGTCAGGGATATACACCTACTAACCTTACACGAGATCAAGAGCTGGATTATGTATTTGGGAATGGAGAAGCTTATGGTGCAGAGTTTTTCGTAAACAAAACAAAAGGAAAATTTACAGGCTGGATCGGTTATACACTCTCATGGACCTATCGCAAATTTCCCGACTTAAACAATGGAGAACGTTATCCGGCAAAATATGATCGCCGTCACGACCTTTCTATTGTTGCAACATATGAACATAGTAAACGGTGGACATTCTCAGGAGTATTTATTTTCGGTTCAGGAAATGCCATTACCTTACCGACCAATTATTATTTTGTAGAACAGCAATTAGTTCCCGAATATAGCAAGCTGAATGCGTATCGTTTATTTCCGTATCACCGTCTTGATTTGGCTGCCACATTCACACCAAAACCTGAAAAGAAAAAGGGTTTAAAAGGTAGTTGGACGTTTTCTATTTACAATGTCTACAGTAGGCAAAATCCGTACTTTCTGTATGTAGATTCTAGAGGTAATACGTCTCAAGGGCTAGAGCTAAAAGTGAAGCAGGTTTCCATCTTCCCGATATTGCCTAGCATCACTTACAACTTTGCTCTTTAATAGGATCTAAAGGGACTCGTAAAAAAGAAAAGCGAAGCTTAGAAAAACTCCGCTATAAAAAATCCAACCTCTAACATTAGAGATAGTGTTGCAATTGTTCAATTAGGGGTAAATAGGTCACTATCTCAATTACACAAACTTAGACACGGCGCGCGTGTAATCCTATACGTAGTAATGGGTATTTTTATATCCGTGCTAGCACGGATACGCGAAGGTGATTTATTATAATTTGTAGCTATAGATTTTGCGTATTATTTTGGTGTCGCCTTCACTTTTTTTGACCTGTCATGTCGAATATAAACCGAAACCGTATTGTCATTTCACTACTATTTATACTATACGCAATTTTCTTGCCTAGTATCTATAAGATTTTCGATTTTGAGTTTTGGAAAGATTGGTTAATTCATATTCATCGCAACGGCATCTTAGCCGTTTATGAACATCCGACAGCAATATATCATCCACCAATTATGTACATTCTGGCATTATTTGATTGGGTTCAAGGAAGTGAATATGCTATCGTTCAAAATATCAATTATCTCAAATTGTTCATTTTGCCATTCGATTTTTTACCAATAGTTGCGTTGTGTTGTTTTAGGCAAAAGATCATCAGCCAAAGAATCCCATATCTTTTATTGTTGCTAAATATTGCTTATGTATTCAATACTATTTATTGGGGACAAATGGATGCATTGCATATTAGTTTTATATTCTTGTCTGTAGCTTGTGCATTTAGTTATCCTGTAGCTAGTAGCATACTTTGTGCATTGGCGATAGCTACAAAACCACAGGCTATTATTTTTCTTCCGGTTGTGAGTATAGTTTGGATTTACAGTGTTCGAAATTGGACGGGTTGGTTAAGAGTTGTTATATCCTTTTTTACGGTATTATTTATTGTCTTTCTTCCATTTATTCTTACGGGTAATTTGGGAATGATTTTTCATAAGATACTGTCTGCTGTTGGCAAATATCCCTACGTTTCTGTTTGCGCATATAATATTTGGTATTTGATAGCCCGTACAAATCCAGAACATACAGTACATAACGAAGTGTTTTGGATATTCAGTTATCAGGCATGGGGATTTGCATTGTTTTTTAGTTCTAGTGTTTTGGTATTGCTACCATTAGCTCTGCGTTCATTTCGATACAAATTTTCAAAACAAGTTTTTAATGAGGACATCAAGCAAATGGCATTTTTAGCGGCGGGGTTAATTACAC
>CBFGYQ010000195.1:0-4423 GCA_965652995.1 uncultured bacterium | reverse complement strand
TTAGATGCATTAAAACAACTGAACGAAATATTTGGCCGTATCGTTGTGGTATCTAATCAACGTGGTGTTGGTCGCGGCATCATGACTGTAGATGCCTTGAAAGATATTACTTCCAACATGACCACAAAAATTGCCGAACACGGTGGCAGAATAGATAAGGCTTATGCTTGCACTGCAGTAGCTGATACAGACCATAACCGTAAACCAAATACCGGTATGGCAATGCAAGCACGCGAAGACTTTGAAAACATAGATTTTCGCAAAAGTATCATGGTGGGCAATTCTCTTAGCGATATGGAATTTGGTAAACGCGTAAACATGCATACCGTTTTTTTAACTACCAAACATGAGCCATTCACGCTTCCGCACGACTTAATAGATGAACAATACAATTCATTATTTGCTTGGGCAAAGAGCATCATGCTTACTCCTATTATTTGCTAAGTACATGCTAAAAAACTGAAGAAGCCACCTTTGTTTTAAGGTGGCTTCTTCGTTAGATAATATTTTAGATCATTCAACTACTAGCTTCTCAACAAATTTGTTGTCCTTGCTTTTCCCATGTAAGAAATATACACCTTTAGAAAAATTCTTTAAAGGCAAATTGTATAGTCCATTTGTGATCACAAACTTCGAAACAACTTTACCGCTAACATCTGTGAGCATGCAATCATAATTAATAGCAGAAGGTGTAGAAATAGTAACAAAATGCTTAGCAGGGTTAGGATATAAAGAAACTACGTCATTCCTTTTCTTAGTAAATGGAACAGCGATCATGTTGCTATATTGTACAGTACTTGTTTTATCTATTGCCTTTATTCTGTAAAGATTGTTTCCATTTTCCGGATGGTTGTCATCAAATAAATAAGAAGTTTTTTGCCCTGCTTTCACAATTCCAATTGTGGTAAAATCACTACCGGACACACTTTTTTCAACTTCGTACCTATCCATGTTTTTCGCTCCTATCACATTCCATTTCAATTTGATCACTTCTTTATCTACATTTCCTGAAAGACGTATTTCATCCAATGCTGTAGGTACATCTACAATCACAATTTTTGAGTTAGAACTTAAGTTTCCACAAATAGTATTGTTCAACAAAGCAGTTTTGAATGTATTGAATGAACCTCCCACATAAGAGTTTAATGTAGGTGTAGTAACTGAATTTGCATGAGAAAGACCATAAACCACATAATTACCAGGAGGGAATGTTGTAGTATTTGTCATATCTCCATTACTATTGATAGCAACAATATTATTTGTAGTGCTATTTACAATTGCAAATTTGTATGAGAAGGTTGTTGTACCGGGATTAGGAGTACCTGAATAAATACCTCCTGTAGCGGGTGCAGTAACAGTTACTGAATAACTGGATGGTAATACCGGTGTCCCGTTGTCGAATGTTCCTACAGCCATCACATAGGTTGAGAACGGAATCAAAGAAACTGTAATAGAGCTTCCTATAGAGCTTGAAGTACCATTAAACACAGCATTCGAGCTAATGAAATTATTACAGGTATTTGCCGGGTTAAAAGCATCCTGATATAAATTCATTATAGTGCCGAATGGAACTGACCCGGGAAATGTGAACGTGTAAGAACCTGCAACATTTACCTGAAAGCTATATACATCATATCTAAACTGATTGGAAAAAGTGATACAGTTTCCGGGTGTTACATTCACTATCGACAATGTGGTTGCTGGGTCGGTCGCTGCCAATGTTCCTGAAATAGTTAGTGGAGTTCCGTAGTTTGGAGTCAATCCCAAATTTAGTAAGCTACTACCTACAGGTGCTGTTACATTTACATCTGAAGAAAATGTGCTACCATTTGCTGTGCAAGATGAGGTAATTGTTTGTGCTGCATTATTTATGTCAAAGAAGATATTATTACTACTCTTCACTTTTATACGACCATTGTAAGTATTCAAATTAGGGACTACAATGCTTTGGCTACCATCATTAGGAGTATTACTCAACAACGTATGTGGGAAGGTTTGACCTCCGTCAGTAGAAAATAATACATCCACGTTAGCAGAATTAACCGGAGCACCTGTAGTACCAGCCACACTCCATGTAAGGGCAATCGGTGAACCTCCAAACGTATAAGTTGCTGCTGTATTATTAGAGGTTATCGCAAAAGGCCCAGCAGCACTGTTTACATTCACTACAATATTTTCTTGTGCAATACAACCACCACCAATAGCTTGATCTCTTACAATAGCTTTAAAATTCAATGCTCTTGTCACAGAAGGCAGTACTTCCCAAGTGTTTGTTGAATTGTTTAAAATATTGGTAAGTGGCGGGAAAACACGTGTATTGGATAAACTGGGGGGATAGCTCCTAAACATTGGCCCTGTAGTAGCTGTGGTTGACGGAGGTGCAGTCATTGCCGTAGAAGCTACATCATATTGATCGAAAGAATAAGCAAGCACATTAGCACCATTCAAATCCGTTGCATTTGCAGTAAGTTCAAAAGGTGTGGAGATGGGAATATTGTATGTGGTGGCAGGAACGGTAAGTGTAGGTGGTGTGTTGGCAAGAACTGTAGCGGTACCACAAGTAGGTTGTGATTGTGCGTAAGTAATTATTGTATTTAAAGTGTTATAGTGGAAATAATTGTCTGTATTATTTTGATATGACAAACCAACACAAACTGCCCCAGCATACGCCATAATACTCGAACCTCCACCTATTTCATAAGCTGTAGGTAAGTTTAGATTATTAGCACAACTCACATCAGTACCGGCACTCATCGTATGATTTGCACTAAATAAGTGTCCTATTTCGTGCGCAGCAACATTTTCTAAAACAGACCCAGTTGTAGTTCCTGTGACCCCTGAAGCAGACCCTCCCTTGTTAGCACTACAAATACCCGGAGTGTACGCTAATCCCCCACTCCATCCATCATTAAGCACCATGCCTAGATCATAATTGGCTGACCCAATGTTTGTATTAAGAGTAGTGGTATTGTTGTTTAATGTGGTAACATCTGGAAAGGTAACTGTTGGATATGGATCAGAACCAGCACTAGTAAATACAATAGAGTTATTCGTTACAAGGGTAAATTTTATTGCTAAATCTCTTTCGTAAATGAAGCTAATATTTGCGACTGTAGCCGTAATTGCAGCTATGGCATTCGCTTGGCTTCCTGCAAGTGCCGTGTATTCTCCAGTAGCAGCAATAGCAAGATTGTAGGTGCGTAACGTACAATCTCCAAAAACTAACGTTGTCTTGCTGTGAGCATCAGCATTATCCATTTTTTCAATCTCATCTTTTACACCACATATTGCATCAGCTAGTACTTTATTATCTTTTTCAGCAAATACTATATGATCTTCTGCATTATTATTCGATGCAGGTTCAATGTTTATCCTTCCTTCATCAGACAAAAGCATGGCTCTTACTCCGTTTTTTGCTATTGTCACTCGACCATTAATTTTTGCATCTAAAGATTGTACATCATACGTCTTAATGTCAGGATACAATTTTGCTGTAGCATCTGAAAGAATCTGCACTTCAGCTATGTAATAAGTTCTATACCCGCCATTCTCTGTCGGTAAATCTATCAAGCTTTGGCTTTTACTCATTCGCGAAAGGACAGTTTTAGATTGAACTGCCGATTTAAGTCCATCAATTATTTTACTATCCAGCTTTACACTATGATATTTAGCGATGTGCTTATTTGTATTTAATAAATTGTTTTGATCTTTAAATGGCTTGAACAATTGTCCGTTTGAAACGAATGCACCACAACATAAAAGAATTAGAATAGAGATGTATTTCATATTTGGAATTTAAAAGTTAAACTTGACGTAAAGCTATAATATATTTTCAATCAGCACAATCTCAACAAAGGATTAGCATACCTAACATTCGAAACTTCCAAACTCATTTTTCCTACCTTTGCCATCCAAATTTTCGGAAATTATGTCAGAATTGATGACGAAGGATATTCGTGAAGAAAGACAGGGTGAAGCGTATCAGCCATTTGCCAGCGACCCAAACGAATACACCAAGAAATTTTATATAGAAAGCTACGGCTGTCAGATGAATTTTAGCGATAGCGAAATTGTTGCGTCTATACTTCATGAAGATGGTTTTGGTGCTACGCGCAATTTTGAAGAAGCAGATCTAGTGTTGTTGAATACTTGCTCTATTCGCGAAAAAGCAGAACAAACTGTACGCAACAGACTTAATACTTTTAAAAAAATAAAAGATGAGAAACCCGGAATGCTTATTGGTGTGTTGGGCTGTATGGCAGAACGTTTGAAAGCGAAATTTCTAGAAGAAGAAAAACTAGTGGATATCGTTGTTGGTCCTGATGCTTATAGAACCCTACCCGGATTGATAAGCGAAGCGGAGGGCGGACACAAAACGTACACATATTATTGCAACCACGCATGATGCTTACAAAAGCAGTTA
>CBFGYQ010000194.1:0-4445 GCA_965652995.1 uncultured bacterium | reverse complement strand
TCTGTTAGATAAACATGTGTAGAAGGATAATGAAAAGGTTAGTTCCACACAGTTTTTTGGATCGGATACACGAAAATTTTTGAATACTGTTGACTAGAAATCATTGTATCACCTACGACAGTAGCCACATATTCGCCTGAAATCGTGAAGCCACCGAAGGAGCCATCATACACTCCAAAACTTAACACCCAATAACAACTCGTATCAAAACCTATTGGTTGATAAGTTTGGCTTTTCCCATGAAAAGAAAACAGAAATAACAGAGCAAATAAAATTCTTTTCATGATGCTGAGTTTTTAATAAACACATGAAGTTACATAAAATATGGCGCGGCTGAAAGCCGCGCCACTATGGTAATTCCTATTTTCAGGAGATTTCTCCCTTCGGTCGAAATGACGACAATTACTTCACTTCTTCAAACTCTGCATCTGCTACATTGCCATCATCTCCGCTGCCCTGATTAGGTTGTTGCCCACCACCTGCATTTGCATTAGGGTCGTCGCCTGCTTGTTGTTGTGCATTGTAGATATGTTGACTAGCAGTCTGCCATGCAACATTTAACTCTTCCATTGCAGCATCGATGCTGGCTAAGTCTTCTGCTTTGTGTGCTTCTTTTAGTTTAGAAACAGCAGCTTCAATTTTCGATTTTTCATCAGCAGGGATTTTATCACCATACTCACTCAATTGCTTTTCAGTATTGAAGATCAAGCCATCCGCCATGTTCAGTTTTTCTACGCGTTCACGCACTTGTTTATCAGCTTCTTCATTGGCTTTTGCTTCGTTCTTCATTTTTTCAATTTCTTCTTTGCTAAGACCTGAACCTGCTTCGATACGGATGTTCTGCTGTTTGCCTGTGCCTTTATCTTTAGCCGTTACACTCAGGATACCATTCGCATCTATATCAAATGTAACTTCTACCTGAGGGATACCACGTGGTGCAGGAGGAATACCATCTAAAATGAAACGACCGAGTGTTTTGTTTTGATTAGCCATTGGTCTTTCCCCTTGCAATACATTGATCTCAACACTTGGTTGGTTATCGCTTGCAGTAGAGAAGGTTTCAGATTTTTTGGTAGGAATGGTCGTGTTGCTTTCGATCAATTTCGTCATTACACCACCCATTGTTTCGATACCTAAAGAAAGTGGCGTAACATCAAGCAACAATACATCTTTCACATCTCCGGTCAATACACCGCCTTGGATCGCTGCGCCAATTGCCACAACTTCATCAGGGTTTACGCTTCTATTAGGTTTCTTACCAAAGAATTTTTCTACTACTTCCTGAATTTTAGGGATACGTGTAGAACCACCCACTAAGATCACTTCATCAATATCTGACGTTTGCATGCCTGCATCTTTCAATGCTCTGCGGCAAGGCTCCAGTGTACGCTCAACTAATTTATCAGAAAGCTGTTCGAATTTAGCGCGTGTCAATTTACGCACTAAGTGCTGTGGAACGCCATCCAAAGCCGTTATGTAAGGAAGGTTGATTTCAGTTTCCTGAGAAGAAGACAATTCGATTTTCGCTTTTTCAGCAGCTTCTTTCAAACGTTGCCAAGCCATTGGGTCTTTATGAAGATCCATAGTAGGTACATCTTTTCTAAATTCTTCAGCCAACCAATCCATAATCACTTTATCGAAATCATCACCACCAAGGTGTGTATCACCGTTAGTAGATTTTACCTCAAAAACGCCATCACCCAACTCGAGGATAGAGATATCAAACGTACCACCACCAAGGTCGAACACCGCTATTTTGCTGTCTTTATGTTGTTTATCAAGACCGTAAGCCAACGCAGCAGCCGTAGGTTCGTTAATGATACGACGCACATTTAAACCTGCAATTTCACCGGCTTCTTTTGTCGCCTGACGTTGTGCATCATTAAAATATGCTGGAACAGTAATTACCGCTTCTTTTACCTCTGTACCCAAAAAATCTTCAGCAGTTTTCTTCATTTTTTGAAGGATCATAGCAGAAATTTCCTGAGGTGTGTACATGCGACCATCAATATCTACACGCACTGTATTATTGTCACCTTTTACAATCTTGTAAGAGTTATGCTCCATTTCATCACCTACTTCATCAAAACGACGTTTAATGGACATGATGGTATTTGTAGGGTTGGTAATAGCCTGACGCTTGGCAGGATCACCTACTTTTCGTTCGCCATTTTTCAAAAATGCAACTACCGATGGTGTGGTACGACGACCTTCATCGTTTGCAATTACTACCGGCTCATTCCCTTCCATTACTGCCACGCAAGAGTTGGTGGTGCCTAAGTCAATTCCTATTATTTTGCTCATATTATTAAATATATTTTTTGATTTTGTATTACGTATTTCTCAATCAATGTGCCATTGAAAATAATCAAGCAATATTGTCAGTAATGGCTGACAAGCTGCAACAAAAAAGTCTTGAAAGTAGAACGATCAAGACTTGGAAATTTGTTTGAATGAATTATTGTCAATTACTTGTACGTCCTCTAATTCTTAATCCCTCAGTAATGGGATGAACTCGGAAAGAGTCTAAGGTCTCATCTGTGAGAGGAATGTTTTTATAAGTCAGAAATACTCTAGAACTAAATACCCCATACACATCTTTACCTAAAATATTTGTATATAGTGGTTTCAACTGGTCAGCCGTAAGCCCACTTGATTGAGCATCAGAAACTAACTTATAATCATATAATTCTTGAGCAGCGATTGCTACTGAAATATCACAGCTATCAACATATCTTTCTATGGATATTGGCACATTACCCATAGCTTCCCTTAGAAAAGAATAAAATGAAATATTGTTAGATTCTATGTTAACTGAACGTTGATTTGCCAAAGTTTTATCAGCAAACATAAATTCAGCACTATGGGGTGTTTCGCTATTGGTAGCTAGGTCTTTATCTACCCAGTAAAATTTTACTTTAGCTTCTAAGAATCTACTGCCGACTTCTGGGATACGACAAAATAAACTTAGTTTTTGGCTGTTTGTAGGAACAGTTTTAGCAAAATTCAGATTATATCTTACAGTTGTATTGCTTACGTTAGGAATATTGAAACCGGTAGTATCTAATATAGAAATTTCCGAAGAATCTTTAAACCCTAAACTTGGACTAGTGATTACAAGTCTATATTTCGCATTTCCACCTTGCAGTACTGTTTTGAATTTATACGCGTAATTCGGTGAGTTGAAGAAAGAACCTGTATCTTTTGGATACCCCTCTAAATTGAGGTCAACTTTACTGAGGGGGATATTTTTAATTACATTTCCGTTGATTACCTCTCTCACCACAACATCTAAATCGTTGTAGAAACTAGAGTCTGATATTTTAGCCATCTCCACAGCATTCTTGTTTTCATCTAAAAATGCTTTTTGAATACGAATGTAATGTGCCGTATCAGCCATATTCATTAAGCCATATACAAAAGTGACATTCTTGTATGGTGCAGAAACTTCAAAATCTTCTGAGCAACTGAACAAGCCAACTGATATTAAGACTGCAACTGCCGCTAAACGGAATTTTTTCATGAGAAGTATTGTAGAGCAAACAAAGATAATGGATAAATGCTTGCTCCGTTTTTTAATAGAAAACTTATGGTTATTCGGTGACAATCTTCTTAATTAAGTTGCAACTCATTACGTATCTCGTTTGGTATTCCTTTTTTGTGAAGTAGAAATGCAGTCGTTTTGTAGCGCACATAGGCTTTGGTTACATAAAGAAATCCTTTGTAATCATTTTTTTCGCCCCAGCTATTTTTTACCATGTAATACTCTTTACCATTTTGGTCTTTGGCAATACCTACTATGTGCATACCATGGTCATCTGTTGTTGTGTAGTTGTCAAATGCTTCCTGGCGCATAGCAGCAGTTATCTTTCTATCAGGTTTAGGGCCATTGAAGATGTCTTTTTTTTCTTCCTCACTCATGTCTTCCCATTCTTTTTCAGGTACATAAGCCACACCATTTTTCCAGCTAAAAGATTTCTCGCTAACGTCTGTAGCCCATGCTACACTATATCCCTTTGATAGAGCATAGTCAATAATATCAGTCATATCATTTAGTTTCACATTATACACTTTATCAAAACTCCAGTTGTCGGGAACCATCAATATAGTTTGCTCATAGTAGGGTTGGTCAGAAAAAGACGATAACTCTACATAGTCATCAGGATTGATACCGATTACCTCATCTGCGAAAGAGCGAGGTGTATAGTAGTTCCCTTTGTATTCAAAATTTTTAGGCACCTTCCCAAAGTAGGAATCCAAAACAGCACTAAAAGCTTTCTTCCAACTTGGGGTTAGTTTGCCATTAGGGTTTTTTACCACAGCATCCAGCATCCCTTTAAGTATAGCTTGCAACTCAGCGAACTTATTTTTCGTAGTGCCGTATTCTAAACCGCTGTAAACGGATTGAGGTACTGCACCGTATTTGCGATACATATTGATCACAT
>CBFGYQ010000193.1:0-4464 GCA_965652995.1 uncultured bacterium | reverse complement strand
ACCCGAATTTGGGTGGTGCTTTTGCAGAAGCTATCGTTGAAGAATTGGCTAACAAACATTCATTCGGTATCATCACCACACACTACCTTAACCTGAAAGTGATGGCCGGTAAAGTGCAAGGCATCCTTAATGGAGCCATGAGCTTTGATGAAGAAAAATTAGAGCCATTATATCAATTAGCCATCGGCAAGCCGGGAAGTTCTTACACATTTGCCATTGCGGAACGTACAGGTCTTTCGAAAAAAATAATTGACAGAGCTAAACAAATCACCGACCGTGGACATTTTAAATTGGATAAAATGCTGCTGCAAACAGAACAGCAATCGGTGCGTTTGGGCGATAAAGAAAAGAAGCTGGATAATGTGCTGAAAGAGAATGAACGAATAAAGAAAAAATACGAGGAGCTTACCGATAAGGAAAAGCTCAATCAACACTACGGCACACTAAAGCTTCAAAACAAAATAAAAAAAGAAGAGTTGGATTATCTGCGTGATATGGAGCGAAAATTCAAACAGATCATTCATGACTGGAAGAAAGCCGAAGACAAACAAGAAGTGATTGCCTCTGCCGAGAAAATTCTCTTCAAAAGAAAACAAATACAAACCAACGAAGCGGCAGCAAAAAAAGCAGATAAAAATTATGAAACTATAGGTACTAAACCACAAATAGGCGACTTAGTAAGGAACACGCAAAATCATCAGGTAGGTACGCTCATTTCTTTAAAAGATAAAAAAGCGGTGATACAAATTGGCAACCTTCCTTTTCAGGTGAATATAGAGGAATGGGTGACGGTGCGTAGAAAGAAAAAAGGCGAAGGAAAAACCTCCGCCAAGTAAGAAATTTAGTTCTCTGATTTATTGTAAAATGATTTGTCCAATATCATTGACCTGTCCATAAGTTACATTCACGTTATTAATCCACAGATCTGTGTACGCAGGATTTTCTGCATCTATAAGTACATTGTATGTACCTGATGGCAATCCTCTAATCTGAAAATTAGCATGATTAGGATCAGGAATAGCAGCGAACGTATCAACACCATTGATCGCATACACAACCGGTAAAGCGGCTAATGGGATTACAACACCTTCTATAATACCATTAGTCAATGAAGAAAACGCACGGATGACAGGTTTCAATTTATAGTCACCATTTCCTGTTTGCAGAATAGATTTTGAAGCATCGAAATCTAACCAAATATCATACGCTCCACCTGCAACAAATGTTTCGTGCAAATTAAGTTTAACACCACTCGTTTGTCCGGAAGGTGTTTGTAAAGGATGAGAAACGCCATCTACTACAATGGAATTATTATTTCCCAAAATCAATCGTATTTGTGAAACAGTACCTACTGGCACTGTAGCCGTCAACAAAAGAGTATCTAAGCCATTTCTAAAACGAAGAATGTCGTAAAGCCCTGGGCGAAAAGGAACAAAAGTAGCAGGGCTATTATCACCCATTTTTATTTCTACTTCTTGAATGTCAAGATAGATAGCATCATAATCTGCGGGACCATCTGTGAGGTGCATATTTACTTTAGCGTTGCCGGTAGAAGGTGTACCATCGTCATCCTTATCGCAGGCAACAAATGTGGTGCTGGCAAGCAGCAAAGCGAAAAAACCGTTTCTTAGATTTTTGTAATTCATAGCGTAACTTTTTAATTATGAACTTCTTTAAGGCAAAAAATTATGCCATTAGAAAATTCTATGTTAAATGAGAAAAAATTTAAGTGCAACAATTCTGAAAATCAATGACTTTTGCAATTGAAAAATAACATAGGTAGCCATGAGCAAAACCACTAAAGCTTATCTTGCTTTATTATTCATCTGTATTGCTTGGGGAACTACTTATCTGGCTATTCGCCTTGCGGTACTAGCATTTCCAGCCTTTTTGTTGGCAGCTATCCGTCAGTTTATTTCAGGTATTATTATCCTTGGTATTGCCTATTTGCTCAACAAGAAAGTAGATCTTTCAAAAGCCAATTTGAAACATCAGGCACTAATGGGCTTTCTGCTTATCACTATGGGTAATGGATTGGTAAGTTGGGGCGAAAAATATGTGTCGAGCGGCGTCGCTGCATTGATCTGTTCGTTGATGCCAATATGTGCAGTTATTATCAATCTGATCATTTCCAAAAAGGATAAACTCAATGCAACGATTATCTTTGGAATGTTGTTAGGTTTGGTAGGAGTTGCGCTTATATTTAAAGATGATGTAGCCGCACTGTCTGATAAGAGATATTTGACTGGAATCATTGTTACATTCATTGCAACGATCAGTTGGTCGCTGGGAAGTGTGATCAATAAGAAGAAACAAAACCAAATAAATCCGACCTTTAATGCAGGGCTTCAAGTCACCTTCGGAGGATTGTTTTTGTTCATTTGCAGTCCGTTTATTGATGATTATTCCAACATGAATTTTTTCAGTACGGAAGTCATTTACCCATTGGTTTATCTTATCATTTTTGGTTCCGTGCTAGCGTACACTGCTTATATGTATGCGCTAAGAGAATTGCCGGTAGGAATCGTTACGCTCTATGCTTATGTCAATCCGTTGGTGGCGGTGGTGTTGGGTTATTTTTGGTTGAACGAGAATTTGACTACCTACACAATTTTAGCATTCGTTGCCATTGTTTCAGGAGTGTACATCGTTAATTACGGTTATAAAAGACAACAAAGAAAAATCGCTACACCGCTCATCAATCAAGACGAACTATATGGAAAAGCTTGAAGCCAAAACCATAGAATTTAACGGTTACATCATCACTACCAACCAAGAGAAGATGCAGGTCGATGCCGTTCATAAATGGCTTTCAACAAAATCGCATTGGGCTATCAACATTCCTTTTGAAACCGTACAAACAGCTATAGAAAATTCTTTTTGTGCAGGCGTTTTCAAGGATGATATGCAAATTGGGTTTGCACGTTTCGTTACAGACTATTCCATCTTTGCTTACCTCGCAGATGTTTATATCGAGGAAGAACATCGCGGTAAAGGACTGAGTAAAAAACTGGTGGACTTAATGATGAATGAAGATTGGGTAAAAAACCTGAGACGTTTGCTACTCGCAACTATGGATGCGCACAGTCTTTATGAAAGATA
The DNA here is from genome assembly GCA_965652995.1 of uncultured bacterium. Lineage (GTDB taxonomy): Bacteria > Bacteroidota > Bacteroidia > Chitinophagales > Chitinophagaceae > JAFIGV01. The sequence continues at coordinate 1,362 of CBFGYQ010000193.1, read as the reverse complement.
TGGATTTGGTTTGCTTCACTATCCTGAACGAATGATGGAGATTTTTAAGCCGAAGCATTATGATGAATGATAATTTGCACTTAGCTTTTTCTTGCTATTGAGCTTGATTTGCGACGTTCCGTTCAACTGCATTTCTCTAATAATACAATTTTTTGATCTTTCTCGCTTCGTTGTTTAATAATCTCCAAAATATTCTTTTGAACATCGCGCATTATGAGTTTGCTCCAAAGTCCGCTATAAAAATTGAACGGTGTCGAAAGTCTAAATTGTGAGGTTAAGTGTAAGAGTGTTTTGTTATCGTCTATTTGTTGGATTTCATATTTCCCTTCTAGTACGTCAAAATATTTTCCACCTACTGTTACATGTTCGTCCAAAGCCTCTGGTGGAATTGAATTTGGGTCAGCTTTAATGTTGAATGCTAAGACCTTGTACTGTTCAACTTTAGTTACCGTTTCAGTAAAAAATAATCCCCGAGCGAAGATTGCCTTTCTGATTCCACCGATAGCAATCGTGTCCAGTTCCGCTTCAATAGGTCTAGGGAAACCCATAATTTGAAACAGCGACAAGTTGTTTTCATCTTCTTTTATTTTACTCACTCTTGTGATGTGATTCCAAACATATTTTGCGTTCGCACCAATTTCTATGGTTGTAAGTTCGGTAAATATTCTTTGCTTTAAGGAAATTTTACTTTCAATAGGAGCTATCACGAAAGGAAGTATCACCAATACAGAAACATACAATTTGTCGTTCTTTCTTTTAAAAATTCTAGTTCCTATAAATCCACCAATCAGAGACATTACTATAAAAATGGGTAATGCCATTAACGCACAAATTATACCCTCTACTCCCACCAAAACGGTAAACACAATAACTCCCACAACAGCAAAAACAGGCATCGTTATCATTACAATTTTCCTTGAGCTTGTAATTGTACTGTCGCTATACGCAACAATAAGTCCTACAGCAAGAGGCACGAGAAACATAAATGATACAGTCATTAAACCGTAAGTCGGAAAAATAGGGTTGTCGTTTCTAAAATCTTCTAAAGCAAATATTCCTCTAGCAACAAGTCCATATAATATTCCGTAGACAATACCTCGCCATTTTCTAAAATTTTTCATTGACATAGGAAATCATGTATTATGAGAGTTAAAAGATTGTTTGAAAGTACAGAATACTATTCAGGAGATTCTCCACAACGTTCTAAATGACGATAAGAATTGAGCAGATGAATGGTGCCAACGCCACAAAGGCTTAATAGTAGTCATCAGCTTGGACAATAAAAAATCACTCTTTTCATTCCATCGACATTGACCTCTAAAAAATGTATTTTTGTCGGATTGCCTTCATCCTTTTACCACC
>CBFGYQ010000192.1:0-4473 GCA_965652995.1 uncultured bacterium | reverse complement strand
CTAGCCATATTGTTTTTTGTTTGGGTGAATTTTTATTCTGAATGCACTGCAAATTATCTATTTAGATTATAAGGAGATATAGTTCAATTTCTTGTGTTTATATTATCTCCAATTATGTGGAAATCTATCTAATTGGGTTTGTATTTAGATCGTTGTAGAATACGCTGCGGATCTTTTGCTTCCAATATTTCTTCCAATGATTTTTCAGGATGTTTTTCTGCGTAGGTTTTAATAATTCTAAACCCTATCCAACTGCCTACACTACCTGGGCTTTCCGGAGGCATTCCTGCAGATGTAGGCCCATCGGTGATGTAGCGAGCCACTTGAAGCAGATTAGTAGAGTAGAGAAGTTGTTTATCGATCAAAAAATTATAAATAGATGCTTCACTTGCCTCACACCATTCTAATTGTTTTTGTGTAAAACCCATTCGAAGATGCTCTGGTATAAATGGAATCACTTTACTTAAAAAATATTGCTCTTTACCCTTCTGAATCATCAAGTCCAACAATGTTCTGTTATCCATAATGAAGGGTCTTTTTGCGGTATAAATAGATCGAAATACATTGACAGGAATATACTCTTCTGTACAGCGAGCAATGATGTAATCGGGCAATCCCACCGATTTGTAAAAAGGATAGTTTTCTCCTAAATACATATCCAAACCAATACCTATTGCCAAAGTATCATAAGTGAATGCTGCATAATTATTGAGATTAGAATTGAGGTAAATAATCTGAGGAATGGGGTGATTTGGATAGTAATATTTTAAGTATTGAAATCCTTTTTTTATATCTGCATCAGTCTCTTTTGTATCTGGATAATGCATTGCAATGCTATCAAAAAGATTTCTAAAATCGGGATAGGTAAGGAATGTACGCACACCTTTTTGTATGCCCGGATTATCGTTAGAGTAGTTTCCATGTACTTGAAAACCCATAATAGTATCTAAGTAGAAATTGAGAAATTCCGGATATTCTGCATAAAGCCCTTCTAAAGATGCAGCTATATTGTTAGTATCTATCTCTGCAAAACCTCTATCGAGTCTGTTGCTTGTAAGATCAATTTTTACATCATCTACATTAGGTGTTTCATCTCCATTTTTACAAGAAATGGTACTTGCCAACAAGAGTGTCGAAAGACTCAATATCCCCCACAAGTTTTTATACTTCATTCTAATAATGCTATTATTTTTGTAGTGAAATAGCTGCAATGTTACGGCTAAAGTATTACTCATAAAAAATTCGACCGCATGAAAAAAACGATTCTACTTTTATCAATAGGACTGCTTCCATTCATTGCTGCAAAAGCGCAAGACGATGTAGTGGAAGTAAGTGATGGACAATCAGATAACAGACAAAAGGTACGATTTGGTGCTTTTATAGCTCCAAATATGAGTTGGATGAAACCTGCCAACAGCAAGAGCAATGATGGGCTTTACAACGTTACTAACAACGGAAGCAAAATTGGATTTACTTGGGGTATTCTGATGGATTATTGGTTTGCTGACAATTATGCTATCGCCACAGGATTACAGATCAATGGGACGGGAGGAAAAATAGTTTCCAACAGAATCACCAATCCCGGTACAGCTAATACAGTGCTTACTTCAGATTTTGATTACTCACTGCAATATTTAGAAGTGCCTGCAAACATTAAATTAAAAACTTCTCCTGTCGGCAATTCGGGCGTTTACTTTTTTGGACAAGCGGGTATTACCGCAGGATTCAATATCAGTAAAAAAGCTACTTACAACGTAACCGCTACAGATGTCAACTCCAATACAGCTACTTATTCTGAAGATAAAGTAAAGCTTAGCGGTACACTCGCTATAGCTCCTATGACTTTTCAATTGAATATTGGCGCCGGTGCTCAGTATCCGGTTTCTGACAGGTTAACAGCTTATGCAGGTTTATTCTTTAATAATGGATTTGCTCCTGATGCTACCAACCCGGCGCAGTACAACCTCACTTATCCCGGAGAGTTTAGCGATGGTAATATTCGCTTGAATAATTTTGCCTTGCGTTTAGGATTATTCTTCTAAAAGACTTTCAATAAAAAGAAAAATGCGAACTGATGAGGTTCGCATTTTTTTATTCAGAAATGTTATTGTTATTACCGTTTGTAACTTCAATTTTTTTGTTCAATAAATACCGCACAAATAAATAGCCCCCTACACCGCAGAATAGAATAAAGAGTTGATTGATGATGGTCATTTTGCTCATCACATATTCATTGAACTCATTTGTATTACCCGATGTAGAAGCATCTGTAAACATTCTTTTGAATTCAGGGTCTTGTACAGTCATAAAGATCATCAAAAATGCTGCTCCTATAAACAATGCAACAAAAATGGACAATGCAGAATACAACGCCCACTTTCCACCACTAAGTTGAGCCAGTTTAGCACGACTGTAATTGAGGTAACAACAAATACCGAATATAATTAACTCCATTATAGATCCTTCATGAATTCAGATACGCTTTCCATCACATGCGCTATTTGTGCATCATTCAACCCGTGATGACAAGCCATGAGCATTCCGCCACGCATTACTTTATCAGCTTCAGAATAACCAGCTTTCGCAGCTTTGTGTGCTTGGTTTTTAAAGCCCGGTTGACGAAGAATATTTCCTGTAAAGACTGTACGTGTTTGTATATTTCTTTTCTCTAGGAATATCTGCAAATCGCGACGAATGAATGGTGCGCTTTCGCGAATGGTAACAGCAAAAGCTAGCCAACCTGTACGTGAGTTGGGTAATTGATTTGGCAAGATAAAATACTCTTCAAATTGTGTAAAGAACTCGCGCATGCGTCTGTAATTTTCTGTACGCACATCAATGTTTTTGCCGAGCTTGTTCAGTTGTACAATACCAAATGCAGCTCCCATTTCAGAAGGTTCTATATTATAACCCGGTTCTTCAAATACAAATTTTGCATCGTAAGGAATGCCGTCTATCTCTACGTTGAAACGGTTTTCTATTTTTTCTGATTCTACAAATAAAGACGAGCTTCTACCCCAGCTTCTAAGCAAGCGTCCTCTATCATAATATGCTTGTGAGTTTACACAAAGCATACCGCCATTACCCGCACAGTTAATGATATGAGAGCCGTAAAAACTCGTTGTACTCATATCCGTAAAACGACCTGATGAAGCCCCATCTATCTCTGCACCTAACGTATCGGCAGAATCTTCTAGCACAAACAAATTATGTTTATCAGCTATTTCACGGAGGCGTTTCCAATCGGGGAGATTGCCTATAAGATTCGGAATAATCATAGCCTTTGTCTTTGGCGTAATCATTTCTTCCACTTTGTTTACATCTATATTGTAGGTTCCTTCCTCCACATCTACAAAAGCAGGTATCCAACCCTTCTTCACTTGCGGTGCCACAGTAGTAGAAAATGTAAGTGCCGGTGTAATGATTTCCGCGCCTTTTTCATAATCTAAAAGATCGGCAGCGAGATACAACGCAGATGAACCGCTGTTCACACCAATACCGAATTTTTTATCATAAAGCCCTGCCACACGCTCTTCCAGTTCACGTACATGTTTGCCCATTTGGGTGGATGTACGCAATACATTTACCACTGCGTCTATTTCTTCTTCCCCATGCACTGTAGTGCCATAAGGTACTTTTACATAGTCGGTCTGAACCATAACAAAAATATTAGAGTGCGAATGTAGCATATAGACGGATATATTATACTTGACGGTTCGTGAAAACGTTGTGAATTTATCTGAGTTGACATTTTTTATTACAACGATCTTTCTCTTATAAGTTTTACGGTTCTACTTTGTGAAACACTTATATTTGTTATACTATGCATCACCTGCTCATTACAAACATTGGTTCGCTGTATGGCGTAGAAAAAGAAGGAACAGAAAAACCATTTCGCAAAGGGAGAGAAATGGTAGAATTGCCTTCTATAGAAAATGCCTGGTTGTTTTTAGAAAATGATAAAATACACAGCTTTGGAAGTATGAGTGATATGGATTTCATTCATGCCGAAGATGTATATGATGCAGAACAACGTTCGATATTGCCGGCTTGGGTAGATAGTCACACACATCTTGTATTTGCTGCTACACGTGAAAATGAATTTGTAGATAGAATAAATGGATTGAGTTATGAAGAGATCTCGAAACGCGGTGGAGGCATCCTGAATTCTGCCAAAAAAATGAGTGAAATTGACGAACATGAGCTTTACGAACAAAGTTTACATAGGCTTCAAAATCTAATGGCTCATGGCACTGGAGCTATTGAGATAAAAAGTGGCTACGGTCTTAATATGTCTGGCGAGTTGAAGATGTTGCGCGTTATAAAACGATTGAAGGAGACAGTGCAGATTCCCATCAAAACGAGTTTTTTAGCAGCACACACTTACCCAATTGAATTTAGAGAAAATCATGAAGGCTATTTAAAACTGATTATTGATAAGATGCTTCCTATGGTGGCAGACGAAGGATTGGC
>CBFGYQ010000191.1:0-4479 GCA_965652995.1 uncultured bacterium | reverse complement strand
TTTTTTCATATTCTAGTCAAAAGTTAATTTGTGAATTGCGAATCTATGTTTTTTATCTTTTTTCACCAAAAACCAGAAGGGTGATTTACTGCATTTAACGTAGTTTTGAAACATCTTATCGCTCCATGATCTTTTCCTCAAAACTTATAGAAGACGCTGTAGAACAGTTCTCCAAACTTCCTGGTATAGGGAGAAAAACAGCGTTGCGCATGGTATTGCATCTTATGAAGTCTGACAAAAATAACGTAGATGCTTTTACGCATGCAATTTCTAAAATGAGTCATGAGATCAAGTTTTGCAAAAAATGCCACAATGTTTCGGACACAGATATCTGTAGTATTTGCAATAATAAAAGCAGACAATACCACCAGATATGCGTTGTAGAAAATCTCCGTGATGTGATCGCTATTGAAAGCACACAACAATACAACGGACTTTATCATGTACTTGGAGGCATCCTTTCTCCTTTAGATGGCATTGGTCCTGACAAACTCAATATTCATTCTCTGCAAGAAAGACTAAAAAATGATGAAATAGAAGAAGTGATAATGGCGTTAAGTCCCACTATAGAAGGTGATACCACAGTTTATTATATCGCAAAACAGTTGAAAGACTTTTCTGTGAAGATAACGACCATAGCACGTGGTATCGCATTTGGCGGGGAGTTGGAATACGCAGACGAGATGACTCTTGCTCGCTCTATTGCTAAAAGATTACCGGTAGAGAGTTATGTAAGTATTAGTGTAAAAAGCTAAATGGGACAAAGGCTTTAGCTATCCAATATCAATATTACCCATATAAACAAAATTAGCTGTTCCCGACAACCATACATTTGTTGCCTCATTCTTATTTTCTTTATCGAAACTCACGTTCAACTTACCACCCGGTGTTTCGATATTTACAACAAATTTTCCCGTCTTGTTTTTCACAGACGCTATTGCAACTGCTGTAACGCCTGTACCACAACTTAGGGTTTCATCTTCTACACCACGCTCATAAGTACGCACTTTTACTGTCTCTTCGCTATGCTCCGCAAAGTTCACGTTGATTCCTTTCGGCTGAAAAACATCTTGATTACGAATACGTCTCCCCTCATGAAAAACATCAGTTGAAAAAACATCATCTACCCATAACACATAGTGAGGCGAGCCTGTATTAAGTACAGAATAAGTATCATAATCCTGAATAGCTTTCACATCTATCATTTGCAGCCTTACATGGTTGTCGTTATCAATCGAAGCTAAGTGCGCTCCATCTATCGCTACAAATTTTGTTTTCTTTTCTATCACTCCCAACCTCTTTGCAAAGGCAGCAATACATCTACCTCCGTTGCCACACATAGTGCTTTCATTTCCATCTGCATTGTAATAAACCATTCTAAAATCAAATCCTTCTTCATTTTGTAGCAACATCAACCCATCTGCACCAATACCAAAATGTCTATCACATAGTTTTTTGATTTGTGTAGCATCAAGCTGTATTTTTTTTTCTCTGTTATCAATGAGAATAAAGTCGTTGCCTGTTCCCTGGTATTTATAAAATTGGATCTTCACAATTATCTGTTTAGAAAATATTGCTCTGCACGAGAATTGTTGCTCGTAGATCGTCCGACTGTGTACAAATCTCTTCGCCAATTTTTGTTCACTATTTCTCCTGTCGCAGTAGAAGTTAATAAACGGTAATCGCTCCCTACAAATCCCGGTCTAAAAAACAAGAACAACACATTTGCCTGCCCTAAAAGCGTATTGTATTGCCACACTTCATACGGGTGTGCTCCTTCTTCATTCTCCACACGTACACGTTCTGTTGGTTCACCATACTTCAAATACATCATCCCGCGATCTGATTCATAACCTCTAACCATTGCTGTGCCGAATAGTTTATTTACTTTTTTAACTTGTTCTGCATAGGTTTTCCATTCATCCTCCGCATTTATGTTGCCTCTCGAAAGCCAAAAATTGTAAATGAAATATCGAGAGTACATATCATCAGGACGTTTCAAAAACTCGTTGATATTATTGCGTTCTGTAGGATTTGCAATAGGGATGAGCATCTTGAGAATAGCTCTTATTTGCTCCGGAGTATATTTTGAAAGATAGGTTTTATTAAGGTTTACATAAGTAGGCTGTGACTTTGTATCACCTGTTGTTGTAGATTTCGTTGTGTCTTTTTCAACTTTATAAGCAACAGGCTTCTCATTCACTACTTGAAAAAAAAGATTTTTTGATGCTAACACCTTATCGTCTCCATCTGTCAACTACATATTCAAGTAATAATTTCCTGATGACAGAACAGCAATATCAAAATTATCGTGTACAATTTCCAACAACGCGTGTTGTGTGTTTATTGTTTTTGAAAGCCCAAAGATGGCACTCCCATTCTCTTTTTTTGATATGAATAGTTTTATCTCTTTTGCAGCAGGTGCATGGCTCGTGTTATACAACTCCGCATAAAATTTTATTCGCTTTCGGTTTTCATCTAAAAAATTGGTGCTTAGCGGGATTTGAATATGATTGTTTCGCTGAAAAATATTTTCTTCTTTGGAAGGAATGATCGTGTCTATCAATTGTATATCGCTAAAGAAAGGCTCTTGTGTAGAAGGAATGTGAATGTATTCCATATACTTATACTCGCCACCTTTTTTCACTTCGTCTGTCAGTATCACATCCAATTTATAATCGCCGGTGTCTAAACTGAAGCGCCTCAGATCCATAATTCGTTGGCTCAACACTGCCTTTACATCGCTAGCAGGTTTTGTTTCCAATATATAATGCTCTTGCGCAACGATCATGTTCCCTTTTGCGATGATGATGTCGGTTTTGATTCTTCCTTTCCAGACGTCGTCTTTTTTATCAAACAGCAATGTGTTCGGATCAATTTCCCAATAAACCTCTACATAAGGCTTCAACCCATTACCATCCGGAGCGTGAAAAATATTATGCGTCATTACCGCTTGTATCGCCCATGTAGTGGCTGTGGATAAAAACAAAAAACAGCAATTGAGAAAAATCCCTTTCAAAAAAAATCGTCTATTCACTTTATTGATAATTATTTCACAATGGGTTCATTGAGCTTGTCGAAAATGAGCGATTAACATGGTTTCGACAAGCTCAGCAAACCTGTATTTTGATGTTTAATTGATAAATTAGAGTTTTGCAAGTTACTAAAATCAGCCATTGCAATATTCTGCCAACATCATAACTTCAATTCTTCCATTTCCAAATCTTTATTGGTGGCAACAAGTATTAAATACTAAATCAATAATGTTGGATGCCGCCGAGCATTTTGAAAAGATGAGCTACCGCAATAGATACTACATAGCTACAGCACATGGTAAACAATGTTTGAGCATTCCGCTAACCAACGGCCGCAACCAGCGTGTACCGATGAAAGAAGTAAGAATAGCTTATGCGGAAGACTGGCAACAACAACACTGGCGCACCATTTTTTCTGCCTACAATCGTTCTCCTTATTTTGAATATTACAAAGATTCCTTGCTGGAAATTTTTCAGCAGAAATTTGATAGGTTGATAGATTTTAATCTCGCAACCATTCATTGGCTGAAACAAAAGTTGAATGTGGCTTTTGAAGAAAAGCTCGTGGATGAATATGTACTGAATTTTGAAAATGCCATAGACCTTCGCAAAATAAAACCTAAAGACAATATTCTTTTCTCCTCAAGGCCGTATTATCAGGTTTTCGAAGAGCGAACCGGATTTCTAGAAAATCTGAGCATGTTGGATCTGTTGTTTAATGAGGGAAGGAATGCGGTGAAATATTTGAAATAAGTAGTAATAATACTACCTTAGCTTTGTGTTAAAACAATTTCATTCTGAAGTCAAGCGAATTACATAAACTCATTAGGAAAAATGGCTGGAAACACATCCGCACAAGCGGTAGCCATTATATCTATGAGAAAAACGGACTTACATACCCTGTACCTTTTCATGGCACAAAGGAGATGGGTAAGGGTATAGAAATGAAAATTAAAAAATAAATGAACTTAAAATAAATGCATCATGAAAACAATAAAGATTGTTATAGAAAGAAGTAAAGATGCTTTTTGGGCTTATGCCGAAAATCTGACGGGTGTCTCCGGCGGTGGTGAAACTGTAAGCAAAGCCAAAAAATCGGTAATCGATAGTATAGAACTCCAAAAGGAATTAGGCAACATTCAGGATAAAGAATATAAAATCACTTATCGTTTTGATATGGAAAGCCTGCTTACTTATTACAAAGGGATTTTTACAAATGCTGCTTTCGAGAAGATGACCGGCATTAACCAAAGACAAATACAACATTATGCATCTGGACTAAAAAAACCATTACCTGTACAACGCAAAAAAATTGAACACGCGCTACACGAATTAGGTAAAGAGCTTTTGGCTGTAGAGTTGTAATTGTTGTAGGTGATTTTTTAGTTCAGAGAGTTCGTAAAATTAAAACCGGCAGACCCTACAGCCTGCCGGTAATTTTATT
>CBFGYQ010000190.1:0-4487 GCA_965652995.1 uncultured bacterium | reverse complement strand
TATGTATTTTGCAAGATGATTTTGCCTTTTGTAAAAGGAGACAAAAAGACATCAGATCATATAGTTACCGTCTATGATACCGCTCGTTTTCCTACAGGCGAGGTTCATTCAGTGTATTCAACTTTTGCCCTTGCCAGAGATGCCGAATGGAGTGGTCGATTGTTTGTCTTAGAAATGAAAGAAAATGATGAAGAAGGTATAGGAACGGAAATTACAGCAATACATTTATCTCCAGCACTAATAGGTGATACTGTTATATTCACTTCCACCTTTGTAGAGCTGATAGGTAATGAAATTACTACGACATACGAAGCTAAAGTAAAAGATAGGCTCATTGCAACGGGTACACAAAAACAAAAGATTCTTAAAAAAGAAAAGCTTGAAAAGCTGTTTGCTACGCTCCGAAATAAATGATTTTTTTGAAACCAACCAATAAACTATTATTCATGCATCAAAAATTATTCGATATAGCGAAACGTGTTTGGGGAGACAAAATAAGTGCAACGGAGATGGACGCGTTTATATCACAAGCCGAAAATGAGGCTGTAAATTTTACTAGCAGCATCACAAGACAAATTCAATTTGATAATTATTTGGAAGCTTTTCTTTCTTCTATCGATGATATTGTTTTTGAATTGGATAGTGAAGGGCGTGTTATCAACTCTTGGGCTACTGACGATTCTATATTTTGGTATGATAGGGCAAATTTCATGTACAAGCGAGTGAATGAATATATTCCGGCTCCATTAGGCGAACACTTGCATCAGAAAGTAACAGAGGTACAGAAAAACAAAATGCCTATAGAAGTAGAATATCAATCTCCTTTTGACGAAAAGTATTTTGCAGCGAGAATAAATAGCATTAAAGACAATACCTTAAAGAAAAACCATGTGTCTGTTGTTATTAGAGACATTACAGAAAGAAAAAATGAACAGCAGCAACTAATAGAAGCCAATGAAAAAGCAAAAGCAGCAATAGATGCAAAAGCAAAATTCTTATCATCAGTAAGCCATGAGATACGAACACCAATGAATGCAATAATGGGTTTGACAGATGTACTGCTAGAACAAGAACATACTTACGAAAACACAGAGTATCTTAAATCCATAAAATTTTCTTCTGAAAATCTACTCGTACTCATTAATGAAATATTAAACTTTAATAAAATTGAAGCTGGGAAAGTGGAATATGAACATGTGGACTTTGACCTCCCTTATCAACTGCATGAAATCAAAAGAGTATTCGGCATTCGAGCATCAAGAAAGAACATTGTCTTTGATGCAGTAACAGACAAAGAAGTTCCTCAAATCATAGTAGGCGATCCTTATAGACTCAACCAGGTATTTATGAACATTATAGGCAACGCTATAAAATTCACAGATGCCGGACGCGTTCTCTTACACACATCCGTAGTTCATGAAAATGAAGATAGGGTTACTCTTCGATTTAGAATATCAGATACCGGTATCGGCATTCCAAAAGATAAATTTGATACGATATTCGAAAGTTTTGTTCAGGCAACAGCAGACACAACACGATTTTTCGGAGGCACTGGTTTAGGGTTGTCCATTGCTAAAAACATTGTAGAGCAGCAAGGCGGATCAATTTATGTAGAAAGTGAAGTGGGAAAAGGATCAACATTTACTATAGAAATGAGTTTTGGTAGCTCTTCTGTAGACATGTTATCCCACAAGGAAAATGACATAGAAAATACCTCTGTGCCACACCTTACAATATTAGTTGCTGAAGACAATGTACTTAATCAACTATTGATAAAAAAAATACTAGGAGACTGGAACGCAAATTACATAGTTGTAGATAATGGACTGAAAGTATTAGAAACACTAAAAGAAAAAAATGTAGATATTGTACTTATGGATCTGCACATGTCTGAAATGGATGGCTTTGAAGCAACAAAGCAGATTCGTTCCAAAAAATCTATAGTTCTAAATCCTGAAATTCCGATCATTGCACTTACAGCTGATGCATTCCCTGACACAAGAATAAAAGTGTTGGAATGTGGCATGAACGATTTTATAAGTAAACCATTCAAAAGATGGGACTTGTGTTCTAAGATGTCGAAATACGTGAACATGTCGGCTTCTTAAACTAGCATCTCTCCTAAATGAATAAAGCATCCTTTAATGAGGATGCTTTATTCGTAATTACAAAACAAGAATTAATTTTCAGGCATCATCAATGCGTGTAATACGTTTTTCGAGTTAAGGTACTTGTTGGCTACAGTAGTTAGTGTAGCAGGTGTTATTGCCTTTACCCTTGTTTCAAAATTCGTAATGTTGGCAGTAGACAAGCCAAACTGTTGATATTTACTAAGAGAAGCTAACCAAAAATTATTGGTTTTTACGCCTACTTTATATCTCTGAAGAGACGTTTCAGTAGCTTTTGAAAGCTCCTCGGGTTTGATATTTCCAGGCTTCTTCACATCATTCAAAATCTCCCAATATGCAGTTTTTACTTTTTCTGCGTTCTCAGGACCACAAGGCAAATAGCTTTGCGACATGAATTTTTCTTTAGGGAATTTTTGCAAACGTAGTGCTGCACCGCCTCCATATATCGCACTCATTTTTTCACGGATGATATCAGTGATACGATTATTGATAACTTCTCCTAAAAGATTAAGTGCTAACTCATCGCTTTGTACATACGGTGTGTTGAAGTAGGTAATTTCATTCACCATGCTCTTAGGTTCTGTACCTACTTTCATCGTGAAATTATTTTCATTGCTAATAGGGTCATTACCTAGATCTTTTGTTTTGCTTTCAATAACTGTATTGCCAAGTCCTCCAATATACTTTTCTACCATACCCTTAAAATCTGCCTCAGGAATACTTCCTACAAAGAAATAATTCATACCGTTTGCTGTATTGAACCGTTGGTTGTAAAAATCTACCGCATTCTTCATGTTAATTGCTTCATAATCGCTAGGATCTGGAATCTCTTTCATTCTCGGATGGTTCTTGTACATAAAGTTATTAAGCCCATCACCATAAGCACTTTCCGGATCAGACTTAAGTTGTGCCAACATTTGTAATTGTTTGTCTTTGAAAGAGCTAAATGCTTCTTCATCTATTCTTGGATTCGTAGATTTCAAATACAATAATTGTAATGCAGTTTCCAAATCTTTAACACTTGAAGAACCCTGCACATAGTCTCCGTTCAAATCCACCCATGTGTTTACATTCACCACTTTGCCTTGTAAGAATTTTTGAAGATCGGTATTAGAGAATTCACCATAACCCATTTCATCTACTACATTATTACTGTAGTCAGCACTTTGATAATCTTTACCGGTATATGTGGATGAGCCTCCGAATCTATATCCTGAAAAAAGAATTTCGTCATTCTTAAAATCGGTTTTCTTGTAGGTAACTTTTGCGCCGTTGCTAAGTGTCCATGTAGTAGAACCTGCATTTGCATCTTTTTCTTCTTTAGTTACTTTACCTGATGTTGGCTCTTTTGTAAGAAGTTTTGTTGGCAATGCTTTATCTTCATAAGCTACTACTTCAGCTTTCAAACTATTGTCTACATAAGATTTCAATTGAGCATCTGTAGGCAAATTGTCAGCAGCTTTCGTAGTTACCAAAGCGAAATATTTATCATCAATATCTATTTCCTCTTTAAACTTATTCACTTCTGCTAAGCTAATAGTAGGCATAGTATTCTTTGCAAAATTGTATTCCCACTCTATACCTGGCACCGGTTCGTTAGTAAGGAAGTGTCTAACAAGTTCATCAACTCTTTGTTTTGATTCAGTTTTGTCGCGCTCGTTATACATTTTTTCATAGCTGGCTAGCATGCTCGCTTTTGCTCTGTCCAATTCTCCTTGAGTAAATCCGAATTTTTTGACCTTCATAGATTCTTTGATCAATGCTTCTGTAGCAGCTTGTATTTTATCACCGCCGGCTACTGCAAATAGTTGAAAGCTTTCCCAACCTCTTGCCCAGCCACCACTTATACCACCAGCAGCAAAAATAAACGGAGGATTTGCTGCATTTCTTAATTCGTTGAAACGACCAGCCAACATGCTATTGAAAAGGTTTTGCGCCAAATCCTTTTTCCACTCACCTACTGTAGTAGCAGAAGTTTTTCTTTTATTGTTACCGATAATTCTAACCATAGTGTAAGGAGCTTCTTTATCGCTCAATACCATCGCTTTGCTTTCTGCACGAGCAGGGATTTCGAAGAACTCAGGACGTGGTCTTGGGTTTGCGGGATTTTTAAATCCGCTGAATTTTTCTTTGATCAAACGCTCTGCTTCATTCGGATCAATATCGCCTACTACCATTACAGCTTGCAGATTAGGACGATACCAGTCTTTGTGAAAACGTTTGATAACATCATGCTTAAAATTTTTCAGAATATCATCATCACCAATAGGAAGGCGCTCCGCATACAACGAGCCATTCATATATTCCGGTAGCCATTTCTTCATCATTCGATCATCAGCACCCTTACCTAAACGACTT
>CBFGYQ010000189.1:0-4553 GCA_965652995.1 uncultured bacterium | reverse complement strand
CTAACCATAGTGTAAGGAGCTTCTTTATCGCTCAATACCATCGCTTTGCTTTCTGTACGGGCAGGGATTTCGAAGAACTCAGGACGTGGTCTTGGGTTTGCAGGATTTTTAAATCCGCTGAATTTTTCTTTGATCAAACGCTCCGCTTCATTCGGATCAATATCACCTACTACCATTACAGCTTGCAGGTTAGGACGATACCAGTCTTTATGAAAACGTTTGATAACATCATGCTTAAAATTTTTAAGAATATCATCATCACCAATAGGAAGGCGTTCCGCATATAACGAACCATTCATATATTCCGGTAGCCATTTCTTCATCATACGGTCATCAGCACCTTTACCAAGACGACTTTCTTCTAACACTACGCCGCGCTCTTTATCTATTTCATCATTTTCTAAAAGTGCTGCGCCACTCCAGTCTGCTATGATCTGAAAACCTTGATCTACTTTCTTTTTATCATCTGCTGGGATGGGAAGAATGTAAACAGTTTCATCGAAACTGGTGTATGCATTCAAGTCTGCACCAAAATCTACACCTATGCTTTGTAGATAATGCACTACTTCATTTTTAGGGAAATTTTTAAGACCGTTAAAGTTCATGTGCTCCATAAGGTGCGCTAAACCCAACTGGTCTTTGTCTTCCTGAATTGAACCTGCGTTCACTGCCATTCTTAATTCAATCTTCTTTTCAGGTTTTTTGTTTTGGATGATGTAGTACTTCAATCCATTTGGCAACTGCCCTTGTTTTATTTTGCTGTCAAATGGAATTTTTTCGCCTTGTGCGAATAAGGTAATGGGCAGTGTTAAAAACAACAGTGCCATTAAAGATCTAAATAAGTGCATGTAATTTGGAGTTTTTAGAAAGACAAAGTAAAGAAAAATCTATTTCTAAAAGGCATATATTCTTCTTTACAACAAATAAGCTGCAAAATTTTTTGCAGCTTTATCATTCGTCGACCAATACATTAATTATGCAACTATTCTACCAGAATTTGTTGCGTGTGAGCTGTTTCAAAAGCTGCATTTAGAACGCGTAGATGATATAAGCCTGGTGCAGGTTTACTATCTAGTGATATTTCATGTAGCACATTAGCTCCCGCGTGTGTTATTGAAGTTGTGTTTATTAATATACCTGTTACACTATACATTCGTATTTCGTAATCTCCATTTTCCATGTTCAAAAATCGAACGTTCATATTAGTACCTTTAATAGGATTGGGGAATATCTGAATTTCTGAACGGGCTGTATTGGCTTTTTGTAATTGTATAGTGTTGCTGTAGACCTTGTCATTATTTGTAGAAACGCCTACAATACGGTAATAACTCGCCCCTTCGTTCATTTCGTTATCCTTCCATTCATACATTACATCGGTCTTATTATTTGCTTTTGGAGAGGCTTTGTATACAGATGTAAACACTTTACCATTGTTAGATTTTTTCACTTCATAGTAAGCAGCATCTGTTTCTTGTAAGGAGACCCATTTGAGCGATGCGGTATTTTCTTTAACAGCACCAGTAAGCGTAATACCTGTTAGTGGTAAAGGAGCATTGAGCGTTGTAAAATTAAAAGGACCTGCCCATGAACCAACACTATTGTTACAGTGACATCTTGCATAAAAACTATACGATGTATTTGGGGACAATCCGTTAACTCGAAAAGAATCTTGAACAACTCCGGAAATAAAAGTACCACTACCTTGAGTGAATCCTTGTAAACCGTATTCAATAGTTGCACTATCGGCAATGCTTGTCCATCCAAGCGTAGCTGCTGTATGTGTGATGCTGGATGCAGACAATGAAGTAGTTGTTATAGAACTAGAACACACAGTTATTTTCACTGTATCGGTTGCTGTATTGCCACATAGATCTGTTGCAGTAAGTACAAAGGTGTATTCACCGGCACTTGGTGGTACAAACTGCGGATTACCATCATTAGGGTTACTCAACCCTGTTGTCGGATTCCAAGAATATTTGTACTCCGGTCCTGCAAAAGCCATAGCATCCGGTTGTGTGTTAGGCAATGCAATAGTGCCTACCAATGTACCATTCCCGTTAGTCTTATTTATTTTCCATAAGCCGGCACCTACGTATGATGTACTATTGAGAGGTGCGGCAACAGGACATGCATATAGTTCGTTTGTAAGTGGATCTACTTCGCCATCTTGCCCATAGTTGCCATTATATCCGGTTGTGCCTATATAGGTATTGACTCCCGTCGTTTTGTTGATGGTATACACTAACGAACCTACTGACAAAAAATCCTTTATAGAAACTGCATATAATATGCCCGCCGTGTCTGCACTAAGACTTACTAAGAGTGGGGCAGAAGACGCTGCACTTGCTATAAGTGTTGCTTGTCCTGTAAGTCTATTTATTTCATACAAGGCGTTATTGCTTTCACTAACAGCAAATATTTTCCCTGTCTTGGGATCATATGTCATCCCCCCAAAGTCCACAGAAACTCCAAAATTACCGATGTTAATGACGTCTCCGGTTGCTGTATCTATCTTAGCTAAATATCTACCGGTACGCATAGCCATATACAGTCCGTATGGCGTTGTGGCGGCACCTGAAAAAAATGTACCGGAAACAAAACCAGGCATAAAATTGGTCTTAACTATTTTGTAGTTAGTTGCAGGTTGCTCAGGATCAAAACGTATTAATTGGTTGTTGGTAATATCACTTACAAACGCTCTCATAGGATGCATAATTGCAGTACCTCCTTTAGCAGCGGGACCGCCTCCGAGAATAGCTTTTCCTGTAGTGGTAAGTGTCGTGTCCCTACCTGCATCTGCTTGTAGGACACCATTAGGTGAAGACACGGTAATCTTTATTGTAGCAGATGTGTCATTACAACCTACTTTGCTGATAGCAACGCTATAACTTCCACTTGTCGTGGCATTATAACTTGTTCCTATTCCGGCAGGAATAGTATTGCCATTTTGCATCCACGTGTAAGTAGCAACGGCATCAGGGTTAGAAACTTGTAAAGCAATGCTATTACCATTGCATACCTGAAGAGTGCTGGGCTTTGCTATTTCTACAGGGCAATATTTTGTATCATTTTGTGCAGCTTGCACTGCTTTAAATGCATCGATCATTCCATGACCTAACTCGCTACTCCATGTACCATACGGCTGACCTTGCGTGTAGGAGTAGTTATAACCACCTACTTTTTTTGCTGTACGCAATAAAATTTCCCGTACCCTTTCTTCGGTGAGTGTATCATTGGCACTAAGCATTAATGCTACAACACCCGATGCATTAGGACAGGAGGAAGATGTGCCATTGAAAGTATTGTTATATCCGGAATTGGTTGTTGTAGTAGCTATTTTCACGCCAGGTGCTGCAATATCTAATGAAGCACCATAGTTACTGCCCCACCAATTTTCTCCGTCACAGGATGTAGTAGATTTCCTTTCATAGCACATACTCATAGCACCTACAGAAATAACTTCTTCAAATATCGCAGGGCTGCTCACACTCGAATTTCTATTGCCTGATGAAAAGAGTACAACAGTTCCTTTACCACCTCTTCCTAACGTAGTGGCATTTTGTAAAGCACTTTGTACTAATGAAGATGCTGAGCCTCCTCCCCATGAATTATTAATGATGTCTGCACCTCCTGTGTTCCAAGCCCAATCTAGGCAGGTGGCAAGTTGAGAACTAGTTCCATAAGTTCCGGAGGAATTTACAGTAACATTAACCGGAATAATTTTACAATTTGGAGCAACACCTGCAACTCCAATACCGTTGTTCTTTTCTGCTGCAATAATGCCTGCGACATTGGTTCCGTGTGAGTGACCGGCACTTAGTATATCGCCTGTTGTAGCGACTGAGCTGTGCAGGCCAAAACCCAAGGGGTCAATATTATTTATTAAATCCGGGTGATTTCTCTGTACGCCTTCATCAACTACGGCTATTCGAATTGCTGTATCACCTTGAGTGATTGTCCAAGCAGAATCAACATCCATATCTGCACCTACTGTACCGCTAAATTGTGCGCTTGTACCAGTATTGATGTGTGACCATTGTAAGGAATAGTTAGGATCGTTTGGCGGAGGTGGTGGTGAATGTAAAAGTTGCAAAGGACGAAAGTCAGGTTCTGCATATTCGAAAATGCCTTCTTTGTAAAAGACATTTGCCATATTAAGCCCATCATAGCTATTCGCAGAAGTTGCTTTAAGAATATATACGCGGTCGCTGTGTTCATATTGACGATCAATTGTACAATTGTACTTTGTCAAAACTATATCGAGGTCACGTTTATCAACTCCTTTTTTCAACTTCACATAAAACCATTCATCAATTACTTCTTCTGTACCGTCACTTGCAATTAGCACAGGTCGTACCATTTCCACTTCAGGTATGTTCACTCGGATATAAGCTGCTACTTCTTGTGCTTTATTTTTTTCAGTTTCTACAATTAAGAAGTTCAAATCTTCTGTTTCGCTAAATGCCTCATTATTGAAATTATATTGTCGCTGTAGTTTTTGCTTTACTGAAGTTGCCACAGTTTCAGAAACACGGAGATACAGCTTATCGTTA
>CBFGYQ010000188.1:0-4557 GCA_965652995.1 uncultured bacterium | reverse complement strand
ATTGAATGAAGTGGTTGTGACTGGCGTGGCAAATCCTATAAAACCATTGGACGCTTTTGCAAATTATAAAGTGATCACATCTAGCCAAATGCAAGCGCAAGGAGCCGTAAATGTTCAAGATGCATTAGCCTATCAACTAAATGCTATTACAAGTACCGATGGTGTATTGGGTGCGCAAATAAGAATGCAGGGAATGGATGGCAATAAAGTGAAGATATTGATGGATGGAGTTCCTATAAACGGAAGAGAAGGAGGCAACATAGACTTGTATCAATTCAATGTTTACAATTTAGAACGTATAGAAATAATACAAGGACCAATGAGCGTTATGTATGGTACAGACGCGCTCGGCGGTGTTATAAATCTCATATCCAAAAATTCTAAAAAAGAGATGGGTTTGAACGGTGAAGCCTATTATGAGTCCGTAGGAAAATATAACTTCAATCTCACGGCTACGAAGTCGTTTGATAAACATCATTTTTCATTAGGTGGCGGAAGGAATTATTTTGATGGAGAAATTAACAGAGACTATCGCTCATATGTTTTTAAACCCAAGGAACAGTACCTCGGAAACTTTAATTACAACTTTAGAAAATCAGAAAAATTTAATCTGCGATTGGCATCTGATTTTATCAAAGAAAAAGTAACGAACAAAGATACTGCACAAATCAGCTCTTATCAAGGATTTGCTTTTGATGAATTGTATAATGTGACACGCTCTATAAATCGTCTTACAGCAGATGGTAAATTAGGAAAGAAAGGACACTATCAATTTATCAACGGACATTCTTATTACCACCGCACAAAAAATCGCTATCGCAAAGATCTAGTTTCCTTAAACGAAGTATTAACACCAAACGAAGGAGATCAAGATACATCTACTTTTCATGAATTTTCATTGAGAGGTATGTATGAAAATAAGGTAGAAAAGTTATTTGATTATACAATTGGTTACGATGTAAATCTTCAAAAGGCAAACAGTCAAAAGATACCTGGTGGAAAAACAAACATCAATGACTATGCCCTTTTCACAACTATTTCGCAAACATTCTTTCAGGAAAAATTGAAACTGCAAGGAGGTTTGCGTGCTGCGTACAATAGCGTTTATAAGACACCGGTCATACCATCATTTAGTTTATTATATAAAGCACGAACAAATGTGAGCCTTAGAGCATCTTATTCAAAAGGGTTTCGTTCACCTTCTTTAAAAGAACTCTATTTAGATTTCCAAGACGTCAACCACAAAGTCTTTGGAAACACACAATTAAAGCCGGAAGCCGCAGACCACTTTCAAGCCTCAGCATCTTGGATGGTTTTTGAAAAGAAAACAAACTATGCACAAGTATTAATAACCGGATATTATAACAATGTTTATAATCAAATTTCTTTAGCACAACGATATCCTTTCTCCCAAAATGCAGATAGTGCACTCATTCATGACTATACCAACATCAATAGAATGAGGAATATCATAGCAAATGTTGAGTTGGAGGGACAGTACAGTAATTTCCATTATAAACTCGGATATGCTTATGCATATACATTTCCACAAACTGGAGAGTATAATGGATTTGAAACACACCAAATAACAACTACACTACAGTATCTCTGGAAATGGAGTAAACTCAACTTCTCTTTATTTAATAGTTTTTCCGGAGCACAACCTTTTGTCGTGAGCAATATTGACGGTACGTCAACCTACGTTGGAAAAAGACCTGCTTACAATATGATGGATATCTCTGTAAGTAGAAAATTTTGGAAACAGAATATACAAATCACAGCAGGCGTAAAGAATGTATTTGATATTGTTGGCTTCAGTTCCGGAGCAGTTGTAACAAGTACACATGGCAACGGCAGCAATGTAAGTTTCATGCCCCGTAGCGTCTTTACTTCTTTGCGATTAAATATCGACTGACGAACTAATTCGCAGTAAACTTATAGCCAATGCCTCGTACAGAATGAAAATGAACAGGGTTTCGACTATCTTGCTCAAAGTATTTTCTGAAGTTCAAAATAAAGTTGTCAATAGTACGGGTTGTAGGGAATACATTATAACCCCATACTACTTGCAGTATGTGTTCGCGAGATACAACTTGCCCCTCATTCTCAATAAGTAATTTCAACAAAGCAGCTTCCTTTTTGCTTAGTTCTTGTGCTTGTCCTTCTTTGTCGATTGCTTCATGTGCAGAAAAGTCTACACGGCCTGCTTTGAATTCATAAGTATCAGCAACAGAATGTGGCGTTTTTATTTTCTTGTTTTTATTAATAAGTTTATCAACACGCAATAAAAGCTCTTCTAGATTAAAAGGTTTTGTGAGATAATCATCACCTCCTTTTTTCAAACCTTCTACTCTGTCTGCACTACTGTTGCGGGCAGATAGGAAAAGTATCGGCACATCATTATGCTGCATTCGAATGGTTTCACATACCATAATGCCGTCCATGTCCGGCAACATAATATCAAGAATGATAAGGTCAAAATATTCATTCTTCACCATTTTCAAAACGGCAGGACCATTATCGGCGGAGGCTACCCCATATCCTTCAAGTTCAAGATTTAATTTTAGGGCTTCACGCAAACTTTCTTCATCTTCTACAACTAAAATCGATGCTTTGGTTTGTTTGGTTATCATAGGTTATATGTTGAGTGGTAAAAATAGAAACAATACACCTTAGTTGTCAAGAGCAAAGATCTATATTTGATTTTTATATGACATAACTAACAAGTTTTTTCAATTCTGTGACAATTGTTTAAAAAATCAGTCAGCATATAAACAGTAAAAAAATAGATTTTATTGTATGAAACAATAAATGTGGTTAAAAACATAATTCAAACAAGTTGTTTTATTTCATAAGCGTGATCTTTTTATCAATCTCGAAAATGCAGTATTTTAGCATGTTCGGAGCAAAATAGCTCATTTAAAAAAATAATTTTTTATGTCTTTCTCTCTCAAAAATAAAATCCGCATTGTCACCGCCGCTTCTCTTTTTGATGGTCACGATGCTGCTATTAATATTATGCGACGCATCATGCAAGCCAACGGTGCGGAAGTCATCCACCTCGGTCATGATCGCAGTGTGCAAGATGTGGTGGATTGCGCCATTCAGGAAGATGCCAATGCTATTGCGATGACTTCCTATCAAGGCGGGCATGTGGAGTATTTGAAATACATGTATGATTTGTTGCGTGAAAAAGGTGCAGGACACATCAAAATATTTGCCGGTGGTGGTGGGGTGATTTTGCCTACTGAGATCGAAGAACTGGAAGCCTACGGTATTGATAAAATTTACTCACCTGATGATGGTCGCGCTATGGGCTTGGAGGGTATGATACAAGACCTGATGATGCAATCGGATTATGCTACGGGTAATCAACTCAATGGCGAAGTGGGTCACATCACTAACAAAAATGCCAAAGAAATTGGACGGTTGATATCTGCGGCTGAAAATTTTGGAGAGTTGCCGGAGACCCAAATGATGCTAAAAAAAGTACAAGCATTTGCCGAAGAGAGTAAAACACCCGTGTTGGGTATTACCGGTACAGGTGGCTCAGGTAAGTCTTCTTCAGTGGATGAAATTGTGCGCCGATTTGTGTTAGATTTTCCGGATAAAACGATAGGTATTATTTCGGTAGATCCTTCAAAACGTAAGACAGGTGGGGCTTTGCTGGGTGATCGCATTCGCATGAATGCCATTAGAAATGAGCGAGTATACATGCGCTCTATGGCAACGCGACAAAGCAATTTAGCTGTATCGAAATACATCCGCGATGCGGTGAATATTCTCAAAGCAGCACAATATGATTTGGTGATTTTAGAAACATCAGGCATCGGACAAAGCGATACGCAAATCACTGATTACTGCGATGTGAGTATGTACATCATGACACCGGAATATGGTGCAGCTACGCAATTGGAGAAAATTGACATGCTCGATTTTGCAGACATTGTTGTGGTAAACAAGTTTGATAAACGCGGTGCTTCGGATGCACTACGCGATGTGAAAAAACAATATCAGCGCAATCATAAATTATTTGAAAAAGATGCAGACACTATGCCAGTATATGGCACCATCGCATCGCAATTCAACGACCCGGGAACGAACACGATGTATCGTGCTTTGATGGATCTGATCGTGAAAAAAACAAAGGCAAATCTGGCATCCAACTTTGTGGCGAGTGAAGAGATGAGCGAAAAAATATTCATCATTCCACCTGCTAGAACCCGCTACTTGAGCGAGATTGCAGAGAATAATCGCAGCTATGACAAACGCTCAAAAGAACAGGCAGAGATTGCACAAAAATTATTTGGCATTCACAAAACCATAGAAACGTTACAAACGTATCCAAAGTTTGAAACTTTGGATACGTTGGATGATGATAAAGACCGCTTGATAAAAGAATTGCAGGAAGTATATCATAAGCTAACGCTTGAAATTGACCCGAAAAATTTGGAACTCCTTAAAAATTGGCAAGCCAAAAAGAAACACTACAGCGATGAATATTATGTCTTCAAAGTGCGTGATAAAGAATTAAAAATTAAAACGCATTCTGAAAGT
>CBFGYQ010000187.1:0-4594 GCA_965652995.1 uncultured bacterium | reverse complement strand
TAATAAAACACAAAGTCAGGCAGGTTTTTCTTTGTTCAATCAAAGCTATGGGCCGTCTGCAGGTGCTACGTTAAATATTCCTATTTTTCAAGGAGGCAATCTTAGAAGAATAGCTAAAGTAGCAGGGTTGCAAGCGATGCGTGATGAAATATTGTACGAAAAACAAAACACAGAAATAGCTCGGCAATACCGCCGTGCATGGACAGATTACGAGATCAGTTTGGCTGCTTACCATCTGGAAAAAGAAAATATTAACTACGCAAAAGAAAACGTAGATATTCAAAAAGCACGATTCAAAGTAGGTATCGCTACCACTATCGAAACACGCGAAGCAGAGAACGGTTATGTAGAAGCATTGGTGAGATTATATACTGCCGCTTACAATCTTAAAGTGAATGAGACAAGAGTGTTGGAATTGGAGAATAGATTAGTGGAGTAAAAGGGGAATATTCCAACTGTAAGTTTTCAAATTTTAAAAATCACTTCAACTTTCCACCGCTAATAAATCTTGGCTTCCAATAAGGATCATCCAAATGGTTGATTACAACTCCATTCTTATTGGCATGAACAAAATAATCTTTCATTAAATAAATGCCCACATGCGAGACAATTCCTTTACCATTCGTAGCAAAAAAAACCAAGTCTCCTTCATCCAACCTCGCTTTTTTTACATGCTTGCTGGCTTCGTATTGTTGCGATGAACTACGCACAACAGATTGTCCATAAATCGTTTTGTATAGTTGTACCACAAACCCTGAACAATCTACTCCTGACTTTGTATTTCCACCATATTTATACTTTACACCCCACCAATCACTGATAAATGCATACAGTTTTTCATTGCGAATATCTTTAGGAGAAACCTGCATAATGTTGGCAAATTTCTTTCGCTGCGCTGACGATAAATTGCCGGGGGAGGAAGTTGTTTTTTTAGTACTACTACATGCTGAAAGAAAAATGGGGAAAAATAAAAATGCCAACAAACTCTTGCAGTTGATTGTTGGCATTTTAGAGATTTTCATCCTACAAACTTATAACCGAACTATGATAATTGCGATAATTCAGATTTTAATTTGTTTTCCATATCGGCTTTCGATACTTCTTCTTTCACAAATTTACTACCAGTTACTTGCTCGTACAACTCTACATACCTATCAGAAATGCTGTTGATCACTTCATCCGTCATTTCAGGAACTTGCTGCCCTTCTTTTCCTTGGAAACCATTCTCCATCAACCATTCGCGAACAAACTCTTTTGAAAGTTGTTTTTGTTGTTCACCATTTTTTTGTCTTTCATCAAAGCCCTCCAAATAGAAATAACGGGATGAATCCGGAGTATGAATTTCATCAATCAAGTAAATTGTATCACCTATTTTTCCGAACTCATATTTTGTATCAACAAGAATCAATCCACGCTCTTTTGCTATTTGCTTTCCTCTTTCAAACAACGCCAAGGTGTACTTTTCCAATTGCTCGTATTCCTTCTCTGACACTAAACCAGAACTGATAATTTCCTCACGACTTATATCTTCATCATGACCTTCATGCGCTTTGGTAGTGGGAGTGATGATCGGTTTTTCAAAGAAATCATTTTCCTTCATTCCGTCAGGCATAGTCACACCACACAATTCTCTTTTTCCAGTTTTATAAGTACGCCATGCATGTCCTGTAAGGTTACCGCGTACTACCATTTCCACAGGATAGGTTTCGCATTTATATCCTAAAGTAACATTAGGAAGTGGTGTATTTATTTTCCAGTTCGGTACGATGTCTTTGGTTGCATCCAAATACTTTTCGGCTATTTGGTTCAACACTTGCCCTTTGTAGGGGATAGGTTTTGGAAGCACTACATCGAATGCGGATATACGGTCGCTTACAACCATCACAAGATATTTATCATCAATGGTGTACACATCGCGAACTTTCCCTTTATAAAAATTAGTTTGGTTTGGTAATTGCAGCATGATTATTGTTTAAGGCAGCAAAGATAAATGATTGAAAATTTCTACTTTAACTTTATAAAACTAAAACCTGAAAATGAGAAACAAGCTGTTGCTTGCAACAACTATTGGAGTTATTACCTTGGCTATTAGTAATCTTTACGCAACACCACAATCTATTGATGGCAAAGATGTTTACGAACGTAAATGTGCGCGTTGTCACGGCGATGATGGCATATCTAAAAAGCGTGGTGTCGCCAGTCTCCGAAAAAGTGATATGAAAGATGTTGACCTGATCGATATCATCACCAACGGAGAAGATAAGATGCCTGCATTTAAGAAGAAGTTATCGGCGCAAGAGATACAAGCTGTGGCAAAGTATGTAAAGGGTTTTAGATAATAGATTTTTGCATCGTCTTCTCAATTATTCCGGCAACCTCGTTTGCCCTATTCCAAACCATCATGTGTGTACCGTCTTTTATCCAATAATCAGGTGTGATAAATTCGGCTTGTAATATTCTGTCGTGTGTACCGTGAATATGAGTGATGTTATTGGGGATTGTAGTATTTTCCCAATTGAGGATAACTCTGAATGCATTTCTTAAATAAGAAGTTTTAGTGTCTTTGAGAATTGCGTTCAGCACTTCTTTCTCGTCTTGTCTCGTTGCTCCAAACCTCTGGTATAAGATTTTGTTGGGTTGTTTAAAAAGACTATACGGCACTATTCCTGATTTTATCATAAAAACCAAAATATCGCTCATATCCGGTAATTCATTCTTTCCTTTTGCACTTGAAATGAGAAATGTATGAGTTAGTTCTTTTTGTTTTGCTATCTCTACAGCCAGCATACCCCCAAATGACAAACCCAAAATAATCGGCGTCTTTTCTGCTATTTGTTCTGCCATTTTCATTGCATAGGTTTCCATGGTTTCGTTCTCATCAAAGTCGACCCAAGACAAATGTTTGAGTACCGTATTCTTTATTTGCAAATGCTTAAAAATTCGCTCATCTGCACCCAGGCCGCTTATGCAATAGATAGTTCTCATTCTAGTGATAAAAATACACAAAACAAAAGCCTCCAGTTAATAACTGAAGGCTTAAAAAAATACTCTTTTAAAATCTTATACAGTAGTGGTCTTACCTGCAAAATGTTCTTTGAAAGCACCTATCAGGTCAGAATGAATCACCTTCGCTGCCACTTTTATCATATTATCGAAAGCCATGGCATGAGATATACCATGGGCAATGATAATAGGTTTATTGATGCCTAAAATAGGTGTTCCGCCATATACTTCGGGGTTGAAATAATATAACCAGTCGTCTTTAATTCCACGGTCGGTAAATAGATTGTAAATGCTTTCAGCCATTTTCAAGGTCACATTTCCTACAAAGCCTTCGCAAACAATCACATCAGCTTTGTTGAGGAACATATCGCGTCCTTCAATATTTCCTATAAAATTGATGCTCTTATCAGCTTTCAGTAATGGAAATGTAGCCTGACAAAGTAGATTGCCTTTACCTTCTTCTGCGCCAAGATTCAACAAACCTACACGAGGATTTTCGATACCCACCACCCGATTCATATACAACGAACCCAAGTCTGCAAACTGCAATAAATGTTCAGGCTTACAATCAGCATTGGCACCGGCGTCCACCAACAAATTAAATCCGCCATCCGGACGAGGAATTGGTGAAATGATAGCTGGTCTTAAAATCCCTTCTACATTTTTTACAGTATACATCGAGCCAACCATCATCGCGCCGGTGTTTCCTGCGCTGATGAATGCGTCAGCCTTGTCTTGATGCATCATTCCAAAACCCAAAGCGATACTGGAGTTCGGCTTTTCCTTCAGTGCTTTTGTAGGATGTTCGTGCATTTCTATCATAGAAGGCGTATCAACAAGCGTATAATGCTCTTTATACGGTTCTATCATAGGCAGGTACTCTGCAGCAGCCTGCATATTTCCTATCAAAAGTAAATGCACCCCATACTCGTTGGGGTCTTCCTCAAAATACTTTTTTACGCCTTTAATAGCTTCGAGCGGAGCGAAATCGCCGCCCATTATATCTAATGCTATCTTCATCTTTTCAGAATGAAATTGAGGCGGTAAATTACTGATTTTCTGTATTATCTGCTGTCGCAGGGTTTTTATCTACTACTACTCTACCACGATAGTAAAGTTTTCCTTCTACCCAGTGTGCACGGTGGCGCAAATGGCTTTCGCCGGTTACAGCATCAGTACTCCATGTAGCAGCTACTGCTTTGTAGTGTGTGCGGCGTTTTGCTCCGCGTTGCTGTGAGTGACGTCGTTTCGGATTAGGCATCTTTTACGAGTTTTATTTTATTATTAAATTATTTTTATAATCGTTATTAAAGTTTCCTGATAAAAATCAGTTCTCTTTTTGTTTTTTGTTATTGGCTTTCAAAGCATCTAGCCCCTTCCAAATCTCATGCTTCTTGTCTTCTTCCTGCTCAGAAAGCTGGTCAAGAAGATTCAATGCTTGCGGATTACAACCTGATGAACCGTCAGCTTTGTCAGGATGAACTCTTTGTAGAGGAATGCTCAACAAAATAAATTCATACAGCCAATCGCTAATATCAATCACTGTTTCGCTACGCGGGATAAATACTGCATCAGCATCCTCATCACGCTC
>CBFGYQ010000186.1:0-4607 GCA_965652995.1 uncultured bacterium | reverse complement strand
GATAGCACAAAATCATCTCCACTTGGATCTATTGAGCTACACAAAATGGCTTCACTCATCGGAATAAATAGCTGTAGTTGATTACCGCATCGTTGATCTACGCCAGCCATGTAGGGGCGACCATTATCGTTGAAAATAGCTGTAGATCCTGTAAAATCAATAGTAAACCCTGCACTTGGTCCACCTGCAAATGGATCACCAAAATTATTGATCATTATCAAATAAACATCTCCGGCATTAGCATTGATTTGTTGCAAAAATGAACCTCCAAAGGCACCGGAATTTGTAAATAATGATGTGGATGTCGTGTTCAAGCCCACAATTCCACCGGGATTACTGCCAGGTTGATTATTATTGAAATTGCAACGAATCACATCACTACTTGTAAATGTGCTACATGATGAGTTAGTAATATCTACAATGGCAAAATCGTAATCGTCAGTTCCATTCAAAGGAGTGATTGTGAAAACAATAATTCCGGGGCTTGTAATTTCTAATCGTAACCACATAGAATTTCCTTCGCCGTTACCACAAGGTGTGGATGAAAGGTCATTGACTTGTCCTTCTTGCTGATAACTGTAGGTAGAAGTAAACGTATTCCCACACAACAGTAAAGCATTACACGCATCCTGCTCCGGTTGGTTAGGAGGCAATAGTTGTGCACCAGCCGATGATGTGAGTATTAAAAGTGTAAATAGAAAATAAATTTTTCTCATGGCGCTGAACCTCTTTAGCTTAAATATACTAATATATTCTAGTAAAGAAGACAGACCAATAGGAAGAATAAGTTTGCAGTATCAATTAATAAAAATGGTCTTTGCATTTGTAAACTCCTTCATACCAAACGAACTTAACTCTCTACCATACCCGCTTTGCTTTATACCTCCAAATGGCAAACGAGGATCGGAATGAACAAATGAGTTTACAAAGCAATTGCCGGCTTGTAATTGTTTGGTAGCAATTTCTTCGGCTCGTTTTTTATTCCTAGAAAAAATTCCGGCCCCTAACCCATAAATACTATCATTAGCAATGCGAATTGCGTCCGACTCATCTTTAGCATCAATAATAGCAGCTACAGGTCCGAACAATTCTTCATCATAAGCCGGCATACCTTTCTTAACCTTTGTGAGAATTGTTGGCGGATAAAAAGCACCATCTCCTTCCGGAATATAGCCACCGCACAAAAGCTTTGCTCCCTTCTCTACACTCTTCAATACCTGTTGATGTAGCTCATCTCGTAAGTCAATCCTTGCCATCGGACCTATTTTATTTGCTTCATTAAACGGGTCTCCAAAATGCGCTTGTTTAAAGGCTTCCAACATGCCTATCTCAAATTCTTTTAGCACCGACTTTACAACCACAAAACGCTTTGCTGCTACACAACTTTGTCCAGTATTTACTAAGCGTCCATCTGCACAAGTTTTCACTGCAAGCTGCATATCGGCATCTTCTAAAATGATATACGCATCACTTCCACCTAATTCCAACACTTGTTTTTTAATGTGTGAAGCTGCAATGCTAGCTACATCTTTCCCTGCTGCGGTACTGCCTGTAAGTGTTACAGCAGCAATAGCCTCGTGAGCTATTAAATTTTTTATTTCTTTAGATGGTAGCAATAAGGTTTGAAACAATCCCTTTGGTACACCTGCATCCTTCAAGAGGTTTTCTATTGCTAACGCACATCCCGAAACATCTGAGGCATGTTTCAAAAGCATGGTATTTCCTGCCATAAGCATAGGAGCCATTGCGCGAAACACTTGCCAATAAGGAAAATTCCAAGGCATGATAGCGAGTACTACTCCAAGTGGTTGATAACTCACGTAACTTTTTTTTGCGTCGGTTATCACTATTTCATCCTTCAAAAAGCTTGCTCCATTTTTTGCATAATATTCCAAAGTCATTGCACATTTTTCCACTTCAGCCATACTTTGTGAAATAGGTTTTCCCATTTCATTGGTGGCTAGTGTAGCAAGTTGTTTTTGTTGTTTGCGCAGATTTGCAGCAATATTTTTCAGCACTTTACCTCTTTCTACAAACGAGTATTTTTTCCATTCCTCAAAAGCCTTTTTTTGCCAGCGAGGCAGCCTTTTCGGCTTTGATGATATCTATAGTGTTGTACTCCTTAATGAGTTTTCCTGTAGTTGGATTGATGGATTGAATCATGATTAAGCGATTAATATTGAGAACTTACTAATTCTTTGTTGTCACTTTATTTCCTAAAAAATGCACGCCTAACCCCGGCTGATTACTTACAACTAATTTCCCATTTTGATATTGCAAACCTGTTGCAACATCTTCTTTTAAGAGCAATGGGCCGTCTGCATCCATTTCATCAAGTAATGGCTGTAATTGTGCTATCGCTGCTGTACCGATACTGCTTTCATTCATTGAGCCCATCATTATTTTCAATCCTGTTTGTTTGGCTTGTTTTATCATTCTCAAGGCAGGTGTAATACCGCCACATTTTGTAAGTTTAATATTAATGCCATGAAAGCTGTCTAGACATTTACTTACATCAGCTTCATTCACACAGCTTTCATCTGCAAATAAGGGGATATTCGAAATAGCTTTCAACTCTTTCATTGCTTCCCATTCAGTTTTATGCAATGGCTGTTCAAGTAGGTTTACGCCTAACTTCTCAAGTTCCGGAATAAGTTTTTTTGCATCTTCAAAACTAAGTGCTTCATTAGCATCTATTCTAAAAGGCTTATCTGTCAAGGCTCTCAATGACTCTATCAGTGTGATATCATCTTTATCTCTGATTTTTATTTTATAAATCGGTGCATTGTTCTGTTTTAGTTTCTCTACCATCTCTTCTTTGGAAGCAATGCCGATAGTGTAATCACAATACGGCATCTTATCCATTCGTAGTGTAAGCATTTTATATAATGGCATAGCACGCATTTTAGCAAATAGATCCCAACCTGCTATATCAAGAGCAGCTATAAGAAAGTTATCTCCGGGAAATAGATGTTCTAAAAAATGCCAAAATCTGCGTGGGTCGGTTAATGCATAGGTTTGTATTAAGTTGGTTTTCTCTGCCAACTTTTCGATCATATCATCAACGGTTACATTATAGTAATGAATTGCTGGTGCTTCACCATAACCTGTTGCAGCTCCATTCGAAAGTGAAACGATAAGAGTAGGCTGATGTATTTTTGTACCTTTTGATATGGTAAAGGGATATTGAAATTCTAAGTCAAACGGATAATAGGATACCGACAACATGAAGCTAAGGTAGAGTTGTACACCTTAAAACTATCACAATAATGTGAAGGCTAATCCTTTGATAAGGACTTAAGTATTTTGGCTTGTATTTCCTTTAATCTTTCTTCATCTAAACTCAGTTTCTTCCTGGTAAAGTTGAGATCATCAGCAGAGTTGATCGGCACCAAGTGCATGTGGGCATGTGGCACTTCTAAGCCCACCACACTTATTCCGCACCGGTTGCAATCGAAAGAGTTTTCTATAGCCTTTGCTATTGGTTTCGCAAAGACAAGCCATTTCGATAATAGCTCATCGCTCACATCAAAAATCTTATCTGTTTCTATTTTGGGTACGATAAGTACATGACCTTCCACTAATGGAAATACATCCAAAAAAGCAAGAAAGTTCTCATCCTCAGCTATTTTATACGAGGGGATTTCATTGTTTATAATCTTTGTGAAAATACTGCTCACTATATAGATATTTCTTCGATCTTAAATTTAAGAATGCCACTAGGTGCAGTTACCTCAGCTATATCTCCAACATTTTTCCCTAAAAGGCCTTTTCCGATAGGAGATGTCACAGATATTTTACCCGCTTTCAAGTCTGCTTCTGTTTCAGAAACCAGTTGATATGTAAAAGATTTTTTGCTTGACAGATTAGTGACCTTTACTTTACTTAGAATAGATACTTTACTGGTATCGATATCTTTTATGTCAATTACTCTCGCTGTAGCAACCGCACTTTCCAATTGTGCAATTTTTGCTTCGTGTAGTCCTTGTGCTTCTTTTGCTGCATCATATTCAGCATTTTCTTTAAGGTCACCCTTTTCGCGTGCCTCTTTTATCGCATCTGCAATTTGAGCTCTGCCAACAGATTTCAGTTGATTCAACTCTTCTCGCATCTGGTCTAACGTTTCTTGAGTTACATAGTTCATTCCTGACATAATACAACTATTTAAAAAAATAAAAAAATGACAACGCTTCCGGATTATCAGAAGCGCTGCATCTATAACAAAAGTAAGTAAAAAATCTATTCCTCAACATCCGCACTCTTTTCACGAGCACGCGTCATAAAACGAAGGGAAAAAACGTGAACACCATTGCTCGGACGCTGTGTAGGGCGGTAAGAATAATCTACTGCCAAAAGCGGTCCTTTTTTACCGATGCTTGTTTGTATTGTAGCACCAGCGGCAAAGCCTGTGTAAAAAGTAACAGGTACTTCATCATTAGCTATATCTTTTTCATAACGATAAGCCGCACGGAGCATAAACATTTCTTTAAAAGAGTATTCAAGCCCAACACCGATGTAGTCGTTTAAGAAAGAGTTTGAGGTAAATGAAGCCATAGCGGTAGCGCGATGCTTTGGCATGTCACCATCATTCTTAAGTTTATTCTCAT
>CBFGYQ010000185.1:0-4611 GCA_965652995.1 uncultured bacterium | reverse complement strand
CACGTCTTAACCTTCTGATAAGCTCCTCGGTTTTGCCCGAAAACATAGAGCCACTTATCACTTCTATCCATCCTTTTTTCGATAAAGATCTATTAGGTTCTATAAACATGCGCAATAAAGATAAAGGCAAATTAAGAATATAGGCACGACGCAAATTATATTTTAACGTAGATATCCGCATACAATTGCAATCCGATTTCCGCCGAGAATACAATAAATTTGTTTGAACGGATAAAGCACATGGAACGTATTAGCATTTTACTTGAAAAAATAAAAACACTAAACTCTAAGCAAAACATATCTGCTATAGATATAGATCTTATGATGGATTATGTGAAGGTGGTATATGCCGATTTGATGGATTTGCGGACTCACATCGATACAAAAGAGGAAGTAAACAACTCTCAAACTACGTCTTCGCAAATCGCAAATACACCCCAAAATGATGTGGGTGAGACAAGTTCGGAAAACAGCTTTATTATTAATGATGAGCCAACTCTGGAAGAAATGACTCAAGCTTTAGAAAATGAGTTAAATGATGATGAATTGGAAATAGCTCCATCTCCTATACCCGAAAACCCAACTAATAATATTGCACATCAACCACTTGACACTAACAATCATACAAACACTACTCAAAAAGAACAACCTGAAAAACTGGAAAAGATAGATACTACTCCTGTCAGTTTTCCTACACCTAAAGAAGACATCCGAAAATTTATCGGTATAAATGAAAAGTTTGTTTTTATAAATGAACTATTTCAAAATAATAGAGAAGCTTATGAAGAAGTTCTTAAGGAACTTTCTGACTTTAGCAATACTGAAGATGCTGTAAAATGGCTTACCAACACCGTTGCTCAGCCTTATAACTGGACGGAAGACGACTTCAATGTTCAAGATTTTTACAGAGTACTTGACAGCTATTACAGGCGAAAAAGCAACTAATCTTTTTAGAGTTTCAAAAAAAATTAACGCGTGCTGAAACTTTAATAAGCATACTTTCATTTTCTTCTATCTTTGAGCACATTATTTCTTTTTTATTTTCTATGAAGAAAAACATCGCATTGCTTGCGGGAGGCTATTCCGGCGAATACGTAATATCGATACAAACAGCAAAAACTATCGAGAGTAATCTCGACAAGGAAAAATACAATACCTACAAAATAATTGTAACGAAGGAAGATTGGTTACATGAAACAAAAGATGGTCAGAAAATCTCTGTTGACAAGAACGATTTCAGCCTTACTGTTGATGGTAAAAAAATAAATTTCGATTGCGCCTTCATTGCTATACACGGCACACCGGGGGAAGATGGCAGAATGCAAGGATATTTGGATATGATGGGTGTGATGTACACCTCTTGCAATGCTATTGTATCAGCACTCACTTTCAACAAAAGTTATTGCAATAAAGTGGTGAAAGACCTGAACACTGTGAACATTGCCAACTCGGTACATTTAATAAAAGGAGAACCTTACTCTGTCGGGAATATTTTGGATAAACTAAAATTTCCTCTGTTCGTCAAGCCAAACGAAAGTGGATCAAGCCTTGGCGTGAGCAAAGTAAAAGGTGTGGAAACTCTTCTTCCTGCAATAGAGAAAGCTTTTAAAGAAGACAATCAAGTCTTGATCGAAGAATTTATTGAAGGTAGAGAACTTACTATAGGCGTTTATCGTATTGGGCAAGTTGTTCATACACTTCCTGCAACAGAGATCGTAAGCAAGAATGAATTTTTCGATTATGAAGCGAAATATACACCCGGCGTAACAAACGAAATTACTCCGGCTCTTATTGACGACAATACCAATGAAGATCTAAAAACAAAAGCAGCTCATATTTATCGTCATCTCAATTGCAGAGGTGTAGTGCGTATGGATTTTATTTTAGAACAAAAATCAAACAAACTCTACTTTTTAGAAGTGAATACTATGCCCGGACAAAGTGAAGCAAGCATTGTTCCTCAACAAGTTGTTGCAGCAGGAATGAATCTTAAAGACTTCTATGGCAACATATTGGATGACTGTTTTCAAAACATTTCACAATAATAATATTACATTGCAAACTGCTCTGTATCAGTAGCTATGAATGATAAACTAAAAAATTCTTTTCTGTTCAACCTTGCACTAGTAATCTTACTATGCGTTGGTTTTTACTACGTGTTTTTTGCAAGCTTGGGTCTTATCACGCGCCACTCTAGCGAAGCAAGAGTTCCGAATTTGACTGGAAAACATGTAAAAACTGCATACGAGCAATTGGAAAAAATGGGCTTCGAAATAGATGTGGATTCTGCCTATGACCCCAATAAAAAACCATTTATTGTCCTTAATCAATCTCCGGAAATAAACGCCAGTGTAAAAGAAGGGCGAACAGTTTTCCTTACAATCAACAAAGCACTACCTCCGTTAGCACCCATGCCTAAACTGCAAGACCTTTCTTACCGTAGTGCTATCATGATACTAAAAAGCAGTCGCCTTGTTTTGGGAGATACCATTCACCGACCTGACTATGCTAATGGAGCTGTACTTGATCAACTTTACAATGGTCGCCATGTGAATCCGGGAGAAATGATTCCTCAAGGAAGCAAAATAGACCTTGTAATAGGTATCGGTTTTGGTAATTCTGAAATGAATGTTCCTGATGTGATCGGTATGACTGTAGAGGAAGGTATTGCTATACTCAGTGGTAATGGACTTACCCCAATTGTTATCTATGATGGACCGATCACTGATTCATCTACTGCTGTTATCTACAATCAAACTCCAGCTCCATACAATGAACTAAATTCTCAAAACAGAATTAAAGAAGGAGATGTGATAGACATACGTATTATGCAAAACCCAACGGTGGATGATTTGGAAAACAATAGACGACCTGCTAAGACCGTTATAGATGAAGAAGAAACACCAACACCTGTAGAAACTGAGTGAAAAACAAATTTCTAATTCCGATGACCTACTTTATTCTATTCGCATTAAAAGCGATAGGACAGGAATATGTAGCTCCTCTCGACCACAATCTTGCTAAATACGAAGAAATACGACAGACACAACGTGTGTACAAAACCACGGTCATCACCCTACCCTTCTTCGAAGACTTTACAGATCCATCCATCTTTCCTGATGCAACGAAATGGTTAGACCATGATGTTTATATTAATAATACAATGGCAGTTAATCCCATCAGTCGTGGTGTTGCAACCTTCGATGCGTTGAACGAAAAAAGTGGACCTTATGATTCAAGTAACGCGAACAGTTTAGAATATGCTGACAGTCTTACCAGTCAACCTTTTGACTTGAGTATTTACCAACCGGCAGATAGTCTCTACATTAGTTTTTATTATCAACCGCAAGGAAATGGGTTTGCTCCGGAATCTCAAGATTCTTTTTTATTATATTTCAAAAGCAATAATGGATGGCAATACGCATGGGGAATTCAAGGCTCGTCAACTCACTCCTTCAAACAGATAATGATAGCAGTGAACGATCCCATGTATTTCCATAGTAATTTTCAGTTCCGTTTCATGAACAAAGCTTCGATGAACGTGAATGATGATGTTTGGAATTTGGACTACATTCGCTTTGCTGCGAATAGAACTATCAATGATACTGCAGTAAATGATGTAGCTACAACTATACAGCCTACAAATATTTTGAATGATTACACATCAATGCCATATCGGCACTTTGCAACAAACATATCAGGCGAATTAGCTGCACAACATTCATTTAATGTAAAAAATAATAACTTTTCAACCCAATCTATAACCACAGGCTACCAAGCTACGGAAATCACCACAAGTACAAATTTGTTTTCAAGTATTACCACCAATGGAAACATAATTCCTTATGCTACGCAGCAATATCAATACCCGATGTATAGTGTAAGTTTTGCCCCAAGCAATCCTTATAACAAAGTGATATTTGAAAATAAATACTTTGCAACAAATAGTGCATCAGAACCCAAACAAAATGACACAATAACTCATCATCAAATATTCGATAATTATCTTGCCTATGATGATGGCACAGCTGAAAAAAGTTATTTTTTAAAACAATCACCCACCTTACCTGCAAAACTTGCTATTGAACATCATCTAAATCAAGCAGACACGATACGCGGCGTAGCTATCTACTTTGGCAGACAAGTTCCATTGGCGTTCGGAAAATTCTTTACTGCTCAGATTTATCAAGACATTGCAGTAAATGGCGGAACCGATGATTTGATTTTTGAACAACAATTACTCTTCCCAGCATATACAGATACAGTAAACAAATTTTGGGTTTATCGATTTGATGAAGCAGTTGCAATGCCAACAGGTGTATTTTTCATAAGCATCATGCAACCGGCAGCAAGTGGCAGCGATAGCCTTTATTATGGCTTGGACGTAAACCGTATTGGAGGTAATCATGCTTATTTTAATGTATTGAACGTATGGGAAAGCTCTACGGTTAGCGGTGCAGTGATGATAAGGCCTATCCTAGGTCAAGACATTATTGGCACCAACATTCCCAAAACAAAAAATGCATACAGTGATTGGAAAATATTTCCTAACCCTGTAACCGATGTACTAAATATACAAATTGAAAAAGCAACTGCTCTGCAATATGAGAT
>CBFGYQ010000184.1:0-4667 GCA_965652995.1 uncultured bacterium | reverse complement strand
AGTGCAACAGGAACATCATATCACCCAGACACTACAGGTCTATATTATGTAGTAGCAAATAATAATGGTTGTTATTCCGCACCTTCTAATAAACTACTTGTTTCCTTATTAGGTGTGGGTGAATATGATCTTAGCAAAGTAAACGTATATCCTAACCCAACAAAAGGATTACTAACCTTCGACTGGGGCGCAAAAGCGACGACGGTAAGATTGACTGTTTATAATGTGAATGGACAAGGACTTATGTATGAAGAGGTGATTGCACAAACAAAGAAAACAATAGACCTTACTCGATTTGTAAATGGCATTTACTATGTCGCTATTCGTGACGAACAAGGAAATACAGCGACAATACCAATTGTTATAAATAAATAAACATCAAAACCAATTATAGAAAAGCGGCTCGTTTAGAGTCGCTTTTTTTAGTAGTAGTGAATTTCACATAAGCAATATTTAATGCCATTTAGACAACTAATTTGTATATCACAGAAGATATCAGGGAACAAATGTTTGGCAGAACAGTAGCGCAAATGTTCCATCGACTGGCTTTTTGCCCTACTTTTTTATTTCGGATATTTTTTTTATTTATCTCAATGAGGGCTTCGCCGTTGCCAAGAAAAAAGTAGGAAAATACCTTTGTATTAGATGTCTAAACAGTATAATATCCTAAGCCCAAATTCAACATTATGCTGATTTTTTAGTTGAATATGTTTTCTATAAAGTCATGCTAAACTCGTATTCAGCATCTGTACTCATCCATATTCCGAAATAAATTCAGAATCATAAGCAGTATGCTTCAAAGTCTAAATGGTATAAATTATCTAGAAGGATTTTACAATTTCTACCCCTCCAAGTGAACAGAAATGACTATCATTCTTGTATTGAGCGATTGTATTGCATTAGAAAGAGGTATGCTCGGATCTCTATATACTTGATTTCCCAAACCTTGACTTAGTTTTATTTCCGGGGAGAAAATAAAATTCGGATAGTAGAATTCAAAGCCTACCCCAAGTTCATATCCAAAATCTGCCGGTGTCACTTTCAACCATTCGTCTGCGCGCCGCGAGCGGGCATTAGCAGATAGATCATAATCAAATTTCCCTCCCAACATTCCGTAAAAACGAAAATTCTTTAAACGATCGCTTTTCAATTTTAATTGCAACGGAAGATGTACATAGATAGATTCTAATGAACGATCTGCGACACTATCATTTCTAAAAGTAGTTACGATACGTTTTTCGGCAAATGAAAGTGAAGGCACAAACCTTAGATCCACGAATTTGGAAAGCTTCAAATTACCCATCAACCCTAGATTGAACCCGGGGCTGAATTTGGGCTGAATCTTCATGAAGGTATCTGTCTCTACAAAAGAATTATCGTACTTAATACGGTATTGCGAAAAGTTGAGTCCAAACGTAAGTCCGAAATAATACGCTTTATCATCATGTTCAGGCATATGTATTTTATGTCGCTGAGCATTGACTTGCAACGATTGTACTGCTAAAAAAGCAAATATTATATATTTTATACGCAACATCTTATTCATTACCATCATAAAACGCAGGCTGCGAAGATAAAGTATGTATAGTATAAATGTAATGGCTAGAATAAGATTTACAAAAGGTTGCAACCTTAATCAATATCATGGTTAATTTTATGCCTCATCATGACAACACTACTGCTTTCTAAACAACTAAACGACTATGCAGAAAACTATACTTCTGCAGAGCAATCTGTACTTGCTGCACTTAATCGCGAAACACATTTGAAGATTGAAATGCCCGTTATGCTTTCCGGACATTTGCAAGGTGCAATCTTACAAATGATAAGTACAATGATACGCCCAAGAAATATTTTAGAGATAGGTACTTATACCGGCTATTCAGCTATTTGTCTTGCAAAAGGATTACAAGAAGGAGGTACTTTACACACTATTGACATTAATGAAGAATTGCAAGATTTTTGTTTTCGTTATTTTTGCGAAGCTGGACTCGAAACGAAGATCATACAACATATAGGCAAAGCAGCAGATATTATCCCAACACTTGACCAACCGTTCGACTTAGTTTTTATAGATGCTGATAAACAAAATTACCATTTGTATTATGATATGGTGATGAACGTTTTACCGATTGGTGCTTATATATTGGCAGATAATGTATTGTATAACGGAGAAGTTGTATTACTCGAAGAAGAACAAACAAAGAATGCTAAAGCTATTCATGCTTTCAACGAAAAAATAAAAAATGACGCACGTGTAGAACAGGTATTACTACCCGTGCGAGATGGCATAACAATAATTAGAAAAGTAAAAAACTAAATTGCTGATTCAGAAAATTACCATTATGAAAATACAGTTACTCATTATCCTCTCCATTTTTACAACACAAGCATTTTCCCAAGCAACGGACAAGAAAACGCGCATAGAAAACTACATCAAACAATATAAGCAAATGGCTATGACCGAACAGCAGCGTGTAGGCATTCCCGCCGCCATCACATTAGCACAAGGCATTCACGAAACCAATGCCGGTGCAAGTGAATTGGCTGTAAATGCCAACAACCATTTCGGCATTAAATGCAAAAAAGAATGGAAAGGCGAAACCTATACTTATACGGATGATAGGCCTGATGAATGTTTCAGAAAATACAAAAACGACATTGAATCTTATAAGGATCATTCTGATTATCTAAAAAACAGCAAACGCTATGAATCGCTATTCAATGTATCAATGACAGATTATGCAGGCTGGGCATACGGACTTAAACGTTGTGGTTATGCAACCAATCCTAAGTATGCGCAATTACTAATAAAAACTATTGAAGACAATCATTTACAAGAATATACCTATGCCGCACTAGACAAAAACTACGATCCTATTAAAGATGCTGAGAAACCTGTTGTAATGGGAAATAAGACTGATGCTGGCGAAGTAGTTCCCGAAAAGGATGCTCCTCTTAAAGTGGAGAATAAACCACAGCCCGATACTAAAAAAACAAAGATGGTTGTGAATGATGGGCAACATCGCTATACTGTAGTTAGAAACTCAGAAAAACCAGCTTTTGGGCAAACAATAATGGTGAATGGTTTGAAGGCATTTTATGCCAAAAAAGATGCGAGCCTTTTGAACGAAGCAATGAAATACAATGTGCGCTATGCAAGACTTTTAGAATTGAACGACCTTCCTGATGAGCCATTAGAATCAGATATGTTCGTGTATCTCGAAAAGAAAAATACTAAAGGTATGGGCGTGTATCATGTAGTAAAGCCGGGTGAAACAATGCAGCAAATAGCACAGATAGAAGGTATGCAACTGAAAGCGTTAAGACAGTTTAATAAAATTCGTGAAAATGAAGAGCCTGTTAGCGGAACGTTGTTACAACTACAAGAAACCATTGATAAAAAACCAGAAGTAATAGTAAAAAAGAAAGAGACTAGTGAGGAGAATATGGTCTTTTCTGGAAGTGAGCGCAAACCAGTCCCTCAAGGCACTACACGCATGAAAGCCGGTTACATAAGTAAGGATGAAATAGAAAATGATAAAGGAACCAAAATAACTACTAGAAAAGTTATTGATGAAGAAACAAACGAAACAAAAACGCAAGTAACTATTACAAAACCAACAGAAGTAGTTATTGATAAAGATGTTCTCGCTTCACCGGAAAAAAAGGTTGTGGTAGTAGAAGAAGAAACGACTACGATCACTCCAGAAAAAGATGTTATAGTAGAAAAAGTAACAACTACACAATCGCTAGGTGACTCTGAAGAATCCATTGTAGTGGAAGAAGAAACAACTACAATTAGTGAAAATAAAAAAGATGTTGTGGTAGAGAAAAATACTGTTGTTGTTCCTTCTCCCGTTGAAGAACCCAATAAAGACGTTGTAAACATTGCGGATACCAAAGCAGTAGAAGAAGAGAAGCCGGCAGCTAAAGAGGAAGAACCTAAAGACGAATTTGCTAGGCTAAAAGCACGGCTTGACAAGGCGGTATATGCAAGTGAAAATGCCAAGAAGAAAATGGTTGAAACAAAACAAGAAGAACCTGCTGAAGACAAAGAGAATAAAAAAGAAGTGACCAAGTCAGCAGAGAGCAAACCTATTTACTACACGGTTAAAAAAGGTGACAATGCCTTTGCAATTGCAAAAAAGCACAACATCACCATGACTCAATTAAAGGACTGGAATAAGCTTGATTTTAAAGAAATAAAAGTGGGTCAAAAACTGCGTGTGAAATAAGATGCAAATAACCGTTCACGATAAAATTTTCACACCCTTCATAGATGAAAGAAAAATTCAACAACGTGTTGCGGAGCTTGCTGCACAGATAGATAATGATTACAAAGACAAACAACCGCTTTTTCTGGCTATTTTAAATGGATCGTTTGTTTTTGCTTCCGACCTTTTCAAGAAATTAAGAATAGAAGCAGAAATTTCTTTCATCAAACTAGTTTCTTACAAAGGCACAAGCTCATCAGGAAGTGTTGTCACAGCAATTGGTTTGGAAGAAAATTTGAATGATAGACACATCATTCTTTTAGAAGACATTATTGATACCGGTAAAACCATTCATTCTTTTCTGCCAGAGATTTTACAACGACAACCTGCATCTTTAAAGATCGCCACCTTTCTT
This sequence comes from uncultured bacterium, assembly GCA_965652995.1. Taxonomy (GTDB): domain Bacteria; phylum Bacteroidota; class Bacteroidia; order Chitinophagales; family Chitinophagaceae; genus JAFIGV01. Next base: position 35 of record CBFGYQ010000184.1, on the reverse strand, counting down.
ACTAAACCCGATGCGTTGCAATATCCGGTAGTAGC